>NZ_JAHRVT010000033.1:0-175456 GCF_019090545.1 Cycloclasticus sp.
AAATGGGACGATAAGGTTCTAACAAGGTTAAATTACCAATCCAGGAGCCACTCACGCCTAGCAGCAACAAGACGAAAGGACCAGCGCAGCAAAGACCAGCGCCAATAGCGGCAATAACACCGCCGATGATTGGAAAGTTGGGATTACTTTTTGACATAACTCACTCTACTTATCGTACTTTAGTAAAACAAGCTTAAACCCCGTACCCAACTACGGAGTCAAGATAAAATTTGAATCATTATTAATCTTCAGGAAGTAGGGAATCAATAATGGGACAGTGGGATTGGTTAGTATTAGAATTACACTCATTCAATAATTCTGTGAGAACGGTTTCTAAGCGGCGAAGACCTGCTATTTTGGCTTTCACACTTGCAAGCTTGTGTAAAGTCATTTCTTGCACTTCTATACAGGGAGTGTCATTAAGGCTGAGTAAATTGGAGATTTCTTCCAAAGTGAACCCAAGATCTTGGGAACGTTTAATGAATTTTATTCGGTTTAATGTTGCCAAAGGATAAAGTCGGTAGCCTAGATGCGGTTTTTCAGGTTTTTCTATAAGACCACGTCGTTCGTAATAACGAACAGTCTCAACATTGATACTAGCTTGTTCGGCTAATTTTCCAATTGTGTACATGTGATATATTTCTCCGTATCTAAGTACGGAGAAATATATCCCTATCTACGTAATTAAGCCATAAAACTTCGTTAGCCTTGAGCTTCTACTCCTTGTTTTATTTATTTCCTGATGCCTGGTTATATGCCCTAATATCGATCAAGTTGTTCTGAGCATAATCTCCCGCAAGGGATGCATTTGAGATCACTGCAATCTGCTTATCCACAAATGCTTTATCTTCATCAGACACACTGTCAGAGATGTAAGCGCCACTCTCATCCTTTTGACGATACTCATTTAGCATTTGCTCCCTTAGACCAAGCATTTCAGGCGACCAACTCGATGAGTCTTCAGAATTGAAAACGCGCCCCGCCAAACCTTCATTGAAAGCTTGAGCGAAAACTTGACTTTGAATCGGGGTCAATCCCATTCTCTGCCCTTCGCTGTATGCTTCCTGTTTAAAATCATCAGCATACTGCTCTAGAAACTCACCATATCGATTGTTAACTGCCGCACCGAATGCCCCCGCCAACATGGCTTCAGACTTAGTGCCCCAGTTTACTTCGGAGGCATACTGCGAACTCGATCCACTGTATGCATCATTAAACGCCGTCAATGGGTTTTCCAAAGAGGTTCCTGCATCAACGGCGGCTTTTAAGCCATCCCAGGTTGATTTGCTGGCCACAGTAGCGTTGTGCAAGAAACCTCGTGAGCCAGGATCTTCAAGCGCTTGTTCTTTGTAACTCTCATAGTCTTCGCCAAAGTGATTCAGTGTATGCAGAGCTGCATCAGTATGCTTGCCACTGAAATCACCGATAGCACTGGCGCTGTTGAAGAACATTTCAGCACCTGAGACTCCGCTATCATCAGCCATAATGCGAGATCGCCACTGAGAGCCAGCTTCACTGTTGAGTCCAGATTGATAGGTACTTGTGTCAGAAGCTACGGCCTGCTGGGCTTGTTGCTGATGCGCATTCAGCTGTCCATCTACACCAGAAAGATTGGTTTGGTAAGCGGATTGAGCCGAATTGAACTGCGTTTGAACTGTTGCAGCATCCTCATAGCCTCCCAGAACACCGGATTCAACTTGGCTTTGAGTGCCACCAAAAGTAGGTGCAGTTGATGACAAGCCTTCATTAGAGCGTGGCTGAATAGATCGTAAATCGGCTCCGGTAGCCATGGCCATAACAGTCATTGCTGCTTGATAGTCATTGTCTCGTTCAGCGGGCGTCGAGGAGTTGCTATAGGTTAAAGACTCCATAGCTGCGGCCACATACGCCTGATTATCATCAGGTAGCAAGCGCTGATACATTGGAAGGTTTTCACGTAATCGGTTACCTGCTTCAACATGCTGGTTCATATAGCGACCTAAATAATCCATGACTTCAGGATTATCCGCTGCTAATCGAGTTAACGTCGCACCATCCGTGTTCCTTTGTCCTGATAGACTGTAGCTGGCCTGATCAAGCTCACTAAAGCGGTTTGATGCCGTGATAACGTCTTGTGCTGAACTCTGAAGTGACTGATAGTCTTGGTTAGACAACGACATTTCAACGCCAGAACGTCTTGAATCTGAAAGGTCCTTAACCATTGCATCGCGATACTCAGCACGTCGTGAATCACTCGATGCCAAGCTTTGCATTTCCCCAGTGAGTGTATTTGCGGTCGTTGATCGAGAACTGCCTTCTGACGACTCAACTTGGCCACTAAAGTTTCCACCTAAATCCAAGCCTGCTCGTAACCGTGATATTTTTGGCACTCTTGAGGATTCGGGCTTATCGACTCCAGGCAAGTTACCTTGTGGGGAGTCATTCCCCCCTGTACCAAGTAATCTTCCCAAGAAGCCTTTATCTGCTACTTCTTTATCACCGGTATTTGTAATGGTTCCATCTCCACCGACCCTTAGGCCTCCCGATAACACGCCCGATACCAAGCCACGTACAGCGTCTTTTTTATCGTCTCCGAAACCATACCGTGTTTGCAGGTCATCAGTAACCTGATTAACAACGGCGCTAGATGCGGAATTAGAAGAACCGATCTGACGTCCAACTGAAGACAGGTTGTCGTAACTTAGCTTTTCACCAAAGGTTCGACTCATGGTATTGCCAACCTGACGGCTAAAGGCTTGAGTTGCCTGAGTCATGGATTCTTTTGCAGAGCCGACCATTGAACCCACCGCATTTCCGACAGAGAAACTGCTAAGTAGGTTTGACGCGCCGGTCATAGCAGAACCCGTAAGGGCTGAATTTTGGAACATTGACTGTGATTGCATCACCGGGGCATTTTTCGCGACATCTGGACTTGCCATCTTTTCATCAATGGCATCACCGTTTTGAAGACGTCCAGCCAAGTGGGTTGCAGTTATTGCTGAGCCATACACGAGCATGAGCGAAATTGCCGGAACACTCGACGCCAACATGCCGCCAGTAGCTATCCAGGTTTGCAGCACTGAATCCATCTGCATCATCCCAGCAAAAGATGGCACTTCTGTACCTGCAAAGGCATCAAGAGCCGACATTTTCCCTGCAACGGTTAAATGAATATACAGGTTAATGATAGCCATGACAGGCATCCAAAGTTGAATCCAAAGCAGGATTAACAAGTACTTCCCAGCCATTCGCATCCCGATTTGGCCAAGGGCTATCACAAAGGCCATCAAAGGGGTGATGGCGTAAATGAAACCCTCAAAAAACGTCATCATCGGACGAACGATACTTTGGAACAGGGTCTGCTCCGCCGCCCATTGTGTATTGCGCTGTTCAATCGCTTGGTTAACCATAACGGCTGCAGTGAAAGCTTGATCATCCATATACTTGCCCGTCACGCTTTGCTCATAAATAGGCAAAAGCACTGACGCGGTCATGTACTCTTGGGTGTTAACCGAAGCCAAACCAAGATTATTCAGTGCATTTCGGATCACGTCATCAGTGTCCGTTGCTGACGAAGTCCCCAATGAGGCTGACAGAACCTGTTTAAGCCTTGGAATGAAGGTTGATTCTGTCATGAGTTTTAGTTGGCTATAGGCATCGGTGCAGTCCAGATCGCTACTGCTACCACTAAGCATGATGCGCGTGCCATAAATGCGCGAATCAAACCTAATCGCAGTCATCGGGTTAGGATCACTCAGCACCAGATCGAGGTTCTTTTGGCCGATGTCGATACCAATCAAGGTGCACTCTTTGATGTAGTTAAACCACGATTGTTCGATATCTGAGCCACCGACACGATTTGCATCACCCAACCCAGAGCGATCCATCACCTGTTTTCTCACTTTAATCAGTGACTGTAAACTGGATGCAAAGCCGTATTCCGTCATGGCGGGAGTTGAGAACGCCGTTTCAAACAATCGCGTGATTTGAAAGCCAACAGTCGAAATCGTACTACCTGCGGCAGCAACACCGATGGGCACATTATCAACCACTCGAACTTGTCCCGTGTACGCATCCTCAATGCTCACTCGGATACTGGGCCCAAACATGGTTGCAAAGACTAGCCATGAGACTAAAACGTGTTGAAAGTTAATCCCACGACCGCCTTGCATTAAGGCCTGAACAGAGACCATCAATACCCCAATGAGCAAGCCAATCCGAACCATTGAAGTAAAGTCGCCTGTACCAGTGATCATCGCGACAGCGTTCAAGACCTGTTCTAAAAATGCCGAATCCCCGATAGAATAGATTTCCCACATTATCTATTCCCCCAGCGCCGTAGATTTAACGGTGTAATAACGCTGCTTGCGAATGGTCTGAATCACCTGATTAAAATGCGCCAGCAACTCTTGCTCTGAGCCGTATCTTCGCTGTAACGCGGCGTACTCCTCATTGATTTGGCGACGTGCACGTTCAAGGTCTTCAGTTAACAACTTCGCATAGGCATGATCTTCTACACCAGAGGTGCTTCTAGCTGCATTGAGCATGTCTTCAACCAATGCCCGGGCCATCTCAACAGCAATAAATGGTGCAGCTCTTGAAGCAAACGACCTAGCAGCCCCTTCATTTAAAGCAGAAAGTGTTCGAATCATGCCGCCAATGCTTGCAGGAGCCGAGGTCATAAAAGCCTTTTCGGTGGTGCTAGCTGCCCCAGTATTTCGAGCAAACTTAAAAATAATGCCGTTACTAGAACCTGTACCAAGAAGTAAATTTTCGACCTGAGTTGATAACCCGGTTAGGGTCACGTTAGTGATTGTTGGATTCAGACATCCGTCTTGTGTCACTGTGTCACATCGGTACATAGCGACGTTACCGCCATGAATTAGATGCTCAATAGTCACTTTATTGCCATTCAGTCTGGTCAGTTTTGGGGCTTTACCTTGACCATCAGCCGCATTCGCTAAATCACCAACGATGATCGAGCCCGTCACGGACATAACCGCTTCAAGAAAACGGTCATCCCCCGATGCAAACCAGCTTGATGCCGAGTGACGTTTCAGTGCTCGCCAGACCAAGTTACCTTTGATCGTTTTGTTCACATCAGATGCCGCGACACTTGAAGCATTCTCATAAGGGTTCTTACCGTTGGACTCACTCCAACTGGTAAAAATGTCTCCAGCCCCTTTAAGTGAGCTCAACATGCTGGCCTCTGTTTGCCCCTTCTTACCAAAGGCGGCCAGGGTATCGTTCACGACTCCCTGAGCCATTTGACAGGAATTGCCAAAATATTCGTTCAACTGCTGGATTTTCTTTTGCAGTGTCTCCATGTGCTGGGAGCATTTCTCACACATAGCACTGAGCGCCAATTGGAATGCGTATCCCTTGGCATTTGCCGCTACAGAGCGAAGTAATTGAACAAACTGATCTGCATTAACAAATGACAAACTTCCAGCGAACATATCAATGCCGCCACAACCGGCTTGGAATGACGGTGGCACCATAGAGACGAGGTTCTCGTTCATGATCCTGTTACGGACAACAACGCTTCCACCAGATATAACGCCACGCCGCTGACTCTCGAATACACCAGGCGCAGTGGTGTTGGTCATTGAACCAAACAACTGGTTCATCTCCTGTTGCAAGCTTGCTTGGCTCATAGACGAAAAACCAATCGCAAAGGCGATTAGCGATACTCGTAATACTTTTTTCATCGTTATAACCCTCCTTGTGCACGCAGATAGCGAACAAGGAACTCAGGGTCCTGCAATATCTTCTCGTTAAGCTCTTGGGCTGACATCGCGAGTGACACGCCGGGCTGAACAGGTCTAGTGGCATAGTAAGTTTGATCGTCAATCCAACCGGCTTGATGGGCTGCAAGAATGATTCGATTATTGAGCTCATCAAGGCTCATTGCGCCTTGCCCAATCGGAGTGATGACATTAGGCGGATCAACTAAGAACACGGCAGGGACAGTCGTAACGGACAAGGATTGTGCTTGTCCTGAATCGACTTTGTAATTGGGAAACTCTCCACCCGGTAAAGGCATGCCATCGACAGCAATAGCAAACACCTCGAAACCGTAGTTCAAAGCCATGGATTCGATGATAGGCGCTTGAGCGTGGCAGTAAGGGCAATCCGAACGATAGAAGAAGAACAAGCCAGCCCGTTTTGCTACTTCACCTAAAGCTACATCGCGTTGAGCGCCAGCTTCTCGATCCATCCGATTGGCAGCATAGGTCGCCAAGGGTCTGCGACTGATTTCATCCAAAACAGGATCGCCCATGACCACCTGCTGACTAACATCAGCAAACTGTGAACCCTTATCCATCATGACGCGCTGAAGATACAGATAAGCCCTGACGTTCTCATTCGTCGGCTCATCAATTGCCTTGTCCATGAACGATTGCATATGCTCTCGGAACCATGCGGCACTGAAGGGCTTTAGTTCGCTCTGACTGGACTCCACGACACCAGTTTCCGGCTCTATCAGCTCATCAGGCTGCTCAGGTTCAGGAATAACCTGATACCAAAACCAGCCTTCCTGACCACGCTGATAGAATGGTCCATCACTGGCATGGGCGGGCAAGATGAATAGCAAGAAAATAATGATTGGGATGGTCACCCATAGGATAAACCAAGGTAACAAAGGGGTTCTCATTGTCAGCTCCAGAAAATTTCATAGAGCTAACATGCTAATGATCCCGGTAAGAGCGATTGGCCAGATAGATGAATGAATCGTGTGTTTTTCTGACTAGCTGTTGTGACCAGTAACAACAGCTAATTTTAACGAGCCAAATTTATGATTGGACCGCTTTGAGCGAATAGCGGACATCAACGTTCACTTCAGCATTACCGAATACTGAACGGTTTTGAGCTAAAGTTTTTGCGCGGCACATGGAAAAGAACTGCGTAGAGTTTGGTGCCAGATGCAAGTCCATGCTAGGGATTTACTGCTGACTAAATAACTGATCCTAATTGTGATACACCTGCTTCAAGCCATGCTTGCCACCTAGGAACGGAGCCGCTGTGTCCATAAAGTGGTATACCTGCTCCAGTAAGTCATCCATGTTCTTACACTGATGGTTACGGGTTATCGTTTCATGCAACGCATGCCATAGCTTTTCAATTTTGTTGTGCCACGGGCTGTATACCGGTAAAAACAAGAGCTTGAACTTTGGGTTCTCATTCAGCCATTTCTGCGTTTTTTTGCTCTTATGGATGATGTAATTATCCACAATTAGCGTGATACTTTTCGCTCGCCGGTATTGCCCTTTCAGTTGCTCCAACAGCGCAATAAACAAATCACTGGTCTTGCGCTCACCACCAACATAACTGATTTGTCCTGTCTGGCTGTGCAGTGCCCCCGCCAGATAGTGTTTCTTATTCTGGCCGGGTGTAGCTACCTTACGCTGTTTACCTTTAAAGCCCCAGTCGGCACCAATCTTCGGATTCAGGTGGATATCCACCTCATCCTGATAAAACACCGGATGGTCCACGCAGCAATTTTCAAGTGCCTCCCGCATGGCTGCTAACTTAGCTTCTTTATCTGGGTCTTGGATATACAGCGTCGGTGCCGCACGACGCCAGACGATGCCGACTTGTGGCAACCACCGCCTGAGAGTTGAGCTATGAATAACGATACGGTAAAGCTTATGCAGTAGCAGTGCGAATAATTCACTACTCCAACGCGACCGCTGATAACCCAGTGTCCTGGGTACATGGTTCACCAACAGTTTTAAAACACCGCAGATAAAGCCTTTGGGCTGACTTGGTGGTCGCCCAGCACCCTTGGTTTTAAGGCCATCTATACCTGCTGCTTCATACTAGGTTACCCACCGGTTTACTGATGAACGGCCTGCTTGCAAAACACGGGCTACTTGCGACTTGGTTTCACCTTTTAGCACCAATAACACCGCATTTGCCCGGCGGCACAGGTCTTTATCTCGGGTTTTATGTACAATTTTCTTCAAGCGGCGGGTTTCTGCGCCGTATAAAAATGCTATTTTGTTCATACTCAATGCGGTTGTTGATTGGTTATGTTTGGCGACTGATCTGATCGCGCAAACCACATTGAGTTCCCTTCCTCGGGTGATCTACTATTTGGAACAGCTATTTAGGATGCCAGCCCACACCTTTCTAATTCATATGTAACATTTTTTCTGTCGTACTGGCATCAAGATAACCAGAACTGAGCAAACAATCTCAAAGGTTGTACAAAATAACACTAAAGTTTTTTCATTAAGTTTTATTGTTATGCTCTTGTGGTGGCTTTCGCCACCACTTTATTAGTTTTCAAGTTCCACCATATCTTTCGCTGCAATGTCACCAGACACTAGCTTTACAGTTGCGAAATGATCATTCACAATTTTAGTAATTTGTACCGTTCCTACCTTTTCGATAGTGTAGGGATCTTCACCTTCACTCAATACTATTCTTTCATGGAATCTAATAACACTGTATTTTTGCCCAACCTCTGCGCCATGCTTAGCACCAATACAGATTAGAGTTCGATTATCAGAACTTTCTACTACCTGACCTCTCATCATGTATTTATGATAAAAAGTGGTATTGGAACAACCCACTAAATATAAACCGAATGTAAGCAATAAAAGAGCTTTTATATAGGGTGTTTTCATCACTGTTACCTCATTTGACTAACTAATTATCTATACACTTTTTTATGAATTCATTTGTTTTTCCGGCCAGCCCCCGAAGGTGCTTGATGACAACTCCAAGGCTTATGAACAGAGTTATCTTTGATGTTCTGATCAACAAATTTGTAGTAACTTTCTTTAGTGTGCGTCCACCAATCATCATGAACATCGGCACCATGTTTGCGAATAACTTCCTCAATCCCATCAAGGTTTATATTTGCCGCATCATATGCTAGGTGTATTTCACCTTCTTTGATGTTGTAACTGACTTCATCTATACCAAAAAGCTGATCAATTGATTTTACTAACTCGTCACAGTTTTCTTCTGTGACATTACTTAGTCTTAAATTTCGAACAACTAAATTCTGCTCTCTAACGCCAACTCTATGATCTAAATCGCTCATAATTTATCTCCTAATGTGAGTGCGAGTGTTGTTGTTTTTTGTCTTTCATTTCTGCCATTTTGTATTTCATTTGTGGCATCATGTTTTCCATCATTTCCAGATGATGTTCAGCCATCTTGATTTGCTTATGCATTGGCATTGCTTCCATGTTTTTGTGCATGGATTGCATCATCTTCATCATTGAGCGGTGATGTTCAGCCATCATCTGCTTTTGCTTTTCAGGATCTTTTTCAGCTTTAATGGCATGGACTTCCTTTTTCATTTCCATCATTTTTGAATGCATTTTTCCCATGTTTTCATGCGACATTGCCATGCCTTGATGCATATCCGATTTGTTCGCACCTTCATGTTTATTCTCATTGTTTTGAGCAAATAAGCTTGTGGCCGCCAATAGTGAGCTGACAAATAAAATTGATTTACCTAACATTTTCATGATTTTTACCTTCTATGTTCTTATTAAAATTTGGAATCCAACTTGGTGTCGATTCCATATAGCTATGGTACTCCGAACCAAACTCGGCAATAGCTTGTGTCTCTTCGCGTTTCGCTAGCTTGACGTAAACAACGACTAAGATTGGAAACATCGCAAGTGTTGGGATGGTCGGCCACTGCAATAAAAAGCCGAACATGATTAGAATGAAAGCTACGTACTGTGGGTGACGACACCTCGCGTACCATCCTGTAGTAGCCAATTGATGGTGTTTTTGCGCGTGATGCAATACGTTCCATGCTGAAGACAACATAAAGAAACCTGCCACAATAAACACCATACTCGCTATATGAAATGGGTCCCAATGGGCATCACCTTCCAAACCAAAGAAAGTATGTAATAAGTGCCCATTTTCATGCGCAAAGAAGTTAACTTCTGGGTAATTTTCAGTTAACCATCCAGACAAAAAATAGATAGTTAAAGGAAAGCCATACATTTCAGTAAATAGGGCGACAATAAAGGCGGAGAACGCTCCTAGGCTTCGCCAATCAGTTGATGTTTTTGGTTTTACAAAACTAAAGGCAAAAAAGATAAAAATTGCTGAATTCAGTATCACCATTGACCATAAGCCATAATCATATGTCTCATTCATCACTGTTCTCCTTCTTATGCAATTCCTTGCGTCCTTCTTCTAACCCTTGTATGTAGCCATCGCGATAGGCTTCATTTTTATCCGTGAGTTCTTGAAAACTCTCTTCCTTTTTGTCATCAGGCGCATGTGAATGATCGTGACCATGTTTGCCGTGACTGCCATGCATAAATACATGCATCAAAGGACATAACAGCAAAATTAAATAGGGAAGAAATTGCAGAACATGTTGTCCATGTTCAAAGATTAAAAAATAGGTGGCTGCGGCAATAAGCACCAATGCAGCCCAACCTGTGGGTGTAAACCAAAATTTAGGGTGTTGATTTTTCATATTGCCCTCCTAAACGACTTTTAAGACACCGCGATACATTTGCATCTGACAGTGAAACTCATGCTCTCCCGGTGATAAGTTCGATAAGGTAATTTGAGTAATTTCATTTAATTTAAGCTGCTCACTTATCTCCAATGATGGAATAAGCATTGTTTCAGCGCAGGGTGATTGATCTTTGCGCATAAACTTCAGAGTGACAGGCTGGCTAGCAGACACTTGAATTGAGGATGGTGAATACACGCCATCCCTCACTTCAATGAGTACTTCACTATCTTGAACAATTGTTTTATTGGGTTTGTATAGCCAAAACCACCAAACAATCATTGCAATTAACACTAAGCCTAATAAGTTAATTATCATCATTGTGATTCTCCTAACGCTTACTTTCTATGAGTTTTGGGCTTTAAAAAAGCGAAGTCGATTTGCATTTGACACTACGGTCAATGACGAAAACGCCATTGCAGCACCAGCAATTACAGGGCTAAGCAGAATGCCAAAGAAGGGGTATAGAACCCCCGCAGCAAAAGGAATCCCGGCTACGTTATAGACAAACGCGCCAAACAAGTTTTGTTTGATATTTCGTAAAGTCGCTTTGCTTACCGCGATGGCATCAGCAAGGCCATGAAGTGAACCACGCATCAGGGTAATATCCGCGCTTTCAATCGCAACGTCTGTACCTGTGCCTATAGCAAAACCAACATCAGCTAACGCTAGCGCCGGAGCATCGTTGATGCCATCACCTGTCATACCAACGATTTCGCCACTGCCTTGTAGCTCTTTCACCTTGTTGGCTTTGTCTTCTGGCAGCACTTCAGCAAAAAACTCGCTAATGCCCGCTTTTTTGGCAACAGCGGCAGCGGTTTCCTTGTTATCCCCCGTTAGCATGATGACGCGTATACCATTGGCCTGAAGACGTTGGATAGCAGAGATTGAGTCAGACTTGATTGGATCTGCAACAGCAATTATTGCGGCAAGCTCACCATCAACAGCAAAATACATAGGTGTTTTAGCTTCTTTTGCTAAAGACTGGGCTTTTCCAACAAAGCCAGTGAGGTCTATGCCTTTTAACTTCATTAGTTTATCGTTACCGAAAAGCAGGGCTTTATTGTTGCAGTTTGCTTCTACACCAAAACCCGTGATGGCGTTAAAGGCTTCAATTTTTAGTAACTCAATATCCTTATCTAATGCACTTTCAACAATCGCTTGCGCTAAAGGGTGCTCTGAGCCGCTTTCTAAACTTGCTGCAAGCTGTAGTACGTCTTTTTCGTCAGTAGCTTTTGCTAAAACAATATCGGTTACCTTAGGTGCCCCTTCAGTAATAGTGCCCGTTTTATCTAAAATCATGGCAGTGATTTTAGAGGCGGTTTGCAGTGCTTCACCGTTTCGAATTAGCACTCCTGCTTCTGCTGCTTTTCCTACTCCGACCATAACAGACATAGGCGTTGCCAAGCCCAAAGCACACGGACAGGCAATAATGAGTACGGTAGTTGCTGAAACGATGGCAAAAGCAATTGCAGGCTCAGGTCCAAAGTTAAGCCATGCTAGCGCACTTAACACAGAGATGATCATGACAACAGGAACGAAATAAGCTGAAATAACATCGGCCAAGCGCCCAATCGGCGGTTTTGAATTTTGCGCTCGTTTGACCATATTGATGATTTGCGCAAGTGCGGTGTCTTTGCCGACGCGTGTCGCTTTAAACAAAATCATACCTGATTTGTTCAAAGTACCAGCAACAACCTCATCTTCTTCGGCTTTTTCAACAGGCATGGGTTCGCCCGTAAGCATGGACTCGTCAATAGACGTGTGTCCTTCCAATACCACACCATCGACGGGGATTTTTTCACCGGGCTTAACTTTCACAACATCATTCAGCAAAACCTGCTCAATACCAATCTGAACCTCTTTGTTATCACGAACTACTGTTGCAGTTTTAGCCTGCAAGCCGATAAGGCGCTTGATGGCTTCAGAGGTTTTTCCTCTGGCTTTGATTTCTAATGCTAGACCTAGATCAATTAAGCCGATGATCATGGCGGTAGCTTCAAAATAAACATGCCGTGCCATCAATGGAACGGCGTCAGGTGCAAACACGACAACCATCGAATACACCCAAGCTGTACCTGTTCCTAAAGCTATTAGAGTGTCCATATTAGCGGAGTGATTTTTAAAGCTTTTCCAAGCGCCAACATAAAAGTGCTTACCTGAAAAATACATAACACCAAAAGTTAAAATGCCTACAAGCAGCCAAGACATGCGTTCAAGGTTGGTTTCAACCGTCATTTCTCCAACTACAATACTGTAGATCATCAAAGGAACACCGAGTGAAAGGGCAATAAATGTATCGCGCATTAGCTTTTTATAATATGCCCAATCAGCCGCTTCTTTCTCGTCAAGCGCATCTGTTGCAGAGCTATCATCAATTGGCTTCGCGTTATACCCCACAGACTCAACAGCTTTGATCAATTCTTCTGTTTTTGCTGTCCCAGAAACTATTACAGTCCTATCAGCAAAATTCATTTCCGCACTGACTACACCAAAAGTTGCCTTTAACGCCCCTTCAATTTTGCCTACACAGCTAGCACACCCAGCTCCTTCAATGATGAGCTGTTGGTTATGTGATACTTTCTCCAACGTATTCTCCTTACTTTTACACGAAGAGGATTGAGCTTTTGACTGACAGCAACAGCTTGATTCAGTTTTTATATTTGTGTTAGTAGCCACCCTTTTTCCTCCTATGCTTTTTTAATTTGCTCAAAGTTTTCGATGAGATGACAAACCATGTTTGCAGTCGGTGCTTTGTCTTCCATTTCTTCCCATCGAGAAAGCGCAGAAGACATTTTTCCTCGAAGTGCCAACATTGCTTGAAACTGCTTTTCTGTTTCTTCAAGCCGCTCTTTGATCAGGCTTCTGACTAATGGGCACGCACTTTTACCATCTTCAGATTCATTAATAATTTCCTTGATATCTGCAACGGAAAAACCAAGGTTTCTGGCACTTAAAATGAATTTAAGTCTCGATACTTCTTTATTCGAGTATGACTTGTAGCCGTTCACTGACTTAGCAGGTTTTAACAATCCTAATCTGGTGTAATAGCGCACCGTATCAGCAGTCGTTCCAAGGCTTTTTGCCAGCTCCGCAACTTTCATATTCACTCCTCAGTTTTTTAGCTAAGTTTGTACTCTCATCTTCAGCTTAGACCTGTGTCTAAGACACAGGTCAAGTACTAATTCTAGTGAATAAGCTAAAAACTAATTTTTTGGTAAAAGAGAAATCTCGGTCAAAATCGACAGCATTAAGTACTGTAAATAGCAATAGTTTGAGCATTTTCATAATGCCTTTCCAAATATCGTACTAATCGTTCAAAACAATTGGTTATTTAAACCAATGAAAAAATCATTCTATTTTGATGGGAGTGGCGAAAAAAAGACGCACTGTTCCCGTGATTAGCCAATAATTGGTGGACGATAAAGTAAGAGATGGATACCAGATTTTGGTAGGGGTGTACGCTGTAGAATTAGCTCAGAATGAATATTGCAAATACCTTCGTCTTGCGCTTCCACAAGATAGGCATTTAAATGAAAGCTTGTACAAAAACCGCCTTCACAACAAACACAATCACTAGCTTTGCATTTTTCACAGACTTCATCACCATGACGGTGTTTAGAATCTTGCGAGTTTACAGTGTGATAGTGACTATTGTCATTCATTGATTGATGGTGAATATTTTTGCTTCGTTGCATAATATGCGTGTCGGAAGATCCATTTTGATGTTCTTCACAATTCATTGGCTTAGCTGTAGCAAAACTATGCTGCGTAAGCAACACAGTTATTATTACTATTTTAAACCACCTGAAAAGTCCAAACATTATCATTCCTTCTTTAGCACCTACAATATTAGCCACTTTATAAAAATAATTTTATGATCTTGATCAACCTTTGAACTAAAACCTAAACTTTTTACTTTTTACTTTTTACTTTTTACTTTTTACTTTTTACTTTTTACTTTTTACTTTTTACTTTTTACTTTTTACTTTTTTAAACAGCTTAAACTTCACAAGTATAAAAGGGGTGTCTAATTTATACTCATGAGATTGAAGCCAAGCATGAGCACCATTAAAAGAAATAAAAACCCTACGCTCATAATTAGGTATTGAGTAATGGATCATTTTTCCAATTGTTCAGCTTTAAGCGCAGTACTTTGCAACAATCGGTTCTATCCCGGGCACATCCAATTCCCGTTCATCAAAAGTGATAAAATGGCCTATTGTACGTCTTTCAATGGCGATGTTTTTTGCCTTGACTCTTTAACCTTAACCATTCGCCAACTTTACTTCTTAGCTGATATTCCACCTTGATAGGTATACACCAGACTGGCACCGACTGAAAACAAGAAGTAGCTTACTATTACTGCTCTTAGTTCTTTCCAAAAAAACTATTAGCTAGGCCTTTCCTAACATAACTAAAATGGTTTAAATCCCAAAAAACGAAAGCTACCATCAATATAGTTGCGGTAGCTCTCATCAAGTCAATATAGTATTTCTTCATATCAGAGCCAGAACTTGATACCTGCAACAAAAGCAGTATCACGAGTACTTTGCCCATTTAACTTCGCAAAGTCGGCTGTATTACCAAATTTATTTGTCCACTCAACGCCAACATAGGGAGCAAACTGGCGGGTAAACTCATAACGAACCCGAAAACCAATAGCACTGCTAGACAAGCCACTACCAAGGTTATTTTGGACGTCATCCTTACCGTAAAGCGTCAACTCTGCTCGTGGTTGAACAATTAACTTTTGAGTAAGTAATAGCTCATACTCAGCTTCGATCGAAAATGCACTATTACCTTGCTCTCCTAAATACGCAGTCATATCAATTTCAAACCAGTAGGGGGCTAGACCTTGTAAACCAAAAGCTAGCCATTTGCGGTTTTCACCTTCGTTATTGTAATCAAGTCGAATACCGACTTGTGTATCCCAATAAGCAGATATTGCGTGGCCCCATAGAAAATCTGTTTGGTTCTCCTCTAAATTACCTTCGCTAAAATCTCCTTCAGTTTTGATGACTAATCTATCAAAAGTAGTGCCATACCATGCCTGAAAGTCAAAAACACCTGCGTTTGTTTGCTCATTATATTCAAGACGATTCCCTAGTAGCGCGTAAAATGAATGCTCATCTGCCAAAGTCAGTCGTTTGTCGCTACTGAGTGCATAAGGGCCTTCAGTCAAAGTTGTACCTGCTGCATAAGCATGGGGGTCTCTAGCATCTTTAGGTGCATCTCCACCTTGTGCTTGCATTTTAGAATCACCCATCTCAGTCATCTCATCTTTTGCAGATACAGATACAGATACACTTATAAGAGGCAAACCTATTAATAATAGTCTTAACGTATTGGTTAGTATTAATTTTTTCATGATACAACTACCTCTCTAAACATACCTGCATCCATGTGGAATAATAAATGGCAATGCCATGCCCAGCGACCTACGTCATGAGGTGTTGTTAAAAAACTAATTCTTTGCGCTGGTTGTACAGGGATAGTATGGCGACGAACCTGTACATCACCTTTTTCATTCTCCAAATCGCTCCACATACCATGCAGGTGCATGGGATGTGTCATCATTGTATCGTTTTGTAAAATAACTCTTAAACGTTGATTATGCTTCATGTGAACTGGCGTGCTTTTTCCAAATTCCAAGCCATCAAATGACCAGCTATAACGCTCCATGTTTCCAGTTAAATGTAATTCAATTTCAGCCTCTGGCTCTTGCTGGTTTGTAATTCCCTCAAGAGAATGTAAATCTGCAAGTGTTAAAACACGGCGTCCATTTTTACGTAAACCTATACCGGGATCATCAAGGTTTGTTCTAGGCATATCAACACGCATATCAACAGAAGCTCCATACTCTGTTTTTGCATGACGCACTTTAGTGCTAGCAACAGCTAATGGGTTTTTAGTCATTCCATGTTTACTATGATCCATTGCCATCGCTCCATGACCCATTGCACTATGATCCATTTTATTAGAATTCATGCCCGACATACCTGCCGTATCAGCCATTGTAGAATGCACACTATCATGGGTCATATTGCCCATCATATCTGTCATCGTTAACCACTCAACGGGGTCTAAAGAAGGTACTGGTGCATCAACGTTAGGTGCCATTGATAAAGTACCTTTAGCATAACCTGAGCGATCCATGCTTTGTGCAAAAATCGTATATGCATCATTTTTTGGCTCGACAAGTACATCATAAGTTTCACCGGGACCAAATCTAAATTCATCTACTGTCACAGGTTCAACATTTTGTCCATCAGCTTGTACAACTGTTAACTTCAGCTCAGGTATTCTTACATCAAAAAACGTATTGCTAGAACCGTTAATAAATCTAAGCCTAACCTTTTCGCCAGCTTTAAACATTCCACGCCAGTTTGTCAAAGGCGCACAACCATTCATTAAAAAAGTCATTGCAGATGCTGATAAGTCTGCAAGATCTGTAGGGTTCATTCTCATTTTATTCCACATTTCCCGGCGTTGTAGCGCATTTGAAACGCTGCTATTTGAAATGTCATCAAAAAACTCTGGAACAGTAGGTTGATTAAAGTTAAATACATCGCTCTGTACTTTTAACTTGCGAAAAAAATCCATTGGGTCATCATCAGTCCAATCAGACAATTGGATGACATGCTCATTGTCAGCACTAATAATATCCTTTTCTCTTGGCTCAATAATTAATGCGCCGTACATACCTGTCATTTCTTGAAAGCCACTGTGTGAGTGATACCAATATGTGCCGCTTTGTTGCAGCTTAAATTTATAAACAAAGGTTTCACCCGGCATTATACCTTTAAAGCTAATACCCGGTACGCCATCCATTTGATACGGAAGAATGATCCCATGCCAATGAATTGAACTCGGCACTGATAATTTATTAGTTACCCTGATAGTAACGTCATCACCTTCTCTGAGGCGCAAGGTAGGAGCTGGTATTGAGCCATTGATTGTTGTAGCCATTCTTACAACACCTGTGAAGTTTACGGGTGACTCATCTATCACTAAATCTATTACTTCTCCACTTAGTTCGGGCGCAGTACCTGTTGAAGTTCCAGCAATCAAAGATGAAGCTGCATGAAGAACACTTGGAAAAGCAGCTAATACACCGCCAGCAATTACACCTTGTACAAAGCGTCTACGTGGCGTAGAAACTTGATGTAATGGACTTTTAATTCTCATTTTGTACTCCGTTATTTAACCAATAAATTAATGTGACCAATGAATGTGCTTAATCTTCCATTCACCATTTTGTTTTTCCAGCACCATCGTTTCCATGCCTTGATAATCGCGTTCAACACCTTTATGAGTACCTGTAGTTTGACTACGCGACGCAGAGATAGCGGTATTTCCAAGTATCGTCACTTGATGTTCAAGTGTGTCGCTCTTCATCGCTGCTAAATACTTCATATCCGACAACATATGATGATGAGCATATTCATCAGCGCTCCTTTCAACGCGGCCTCCCTCGAAAATGGTGACATCATCCGCTAACTGCGCTCTAGCCTGTTTTTGATTGCCAGTTTCAAGTGCTTGATGAAATGCCAAAACAACTTTTGCGGCAGGGGTATCTATACCTTTAAACAAACCTTTGTCTTTGTTCTTATCACCATGAGCGTTTGCTGCGAAACTAAACGTCATTAATAAAACGAGTAATATATTTATTGTTTTCATTTTCATTCTCTCTTTTAGGTTTTAATTTGCAGGGCCAACAACACTAGTAAGCCCAGCCGTTACAGATAAAATGGCAAAAGCTACTACCATTTCTATCGAGATAGATTTAGATAAAGCCTCTCTGCCTTGACTATTTTTAAGTTGTGGAACGAGTATTAGTTTATGTTTAGCAGCAAGTGCCAAAATAGACACTACAAGGGCCAATTTAAACAACAGTGTTTGTCCGTAACTTGAGCTTATTAGTGCATCAAGACTTCCGACCAATTGAATCACGAGCCAGAGGCCTGCTACCAACAATAGGCTCAATGTAAAACTTGCTTGTTTGCCAAAGCTTTCCATCAGCAAATGAAGTTCTGCATAACTTAGCTGATGGCAAGCCTGTTTTAGTGGCAATAACGCCCCAAACCACCATGCCATAACGAGCACATGCAAAATAAGCAAGCCTTTTTCAATTGTGCCTAACTCAGAAATATGACCCAGTAACGTGAATGAGTATGCAAGGATTAATAAACTCAACATTAAAGCGCTTTGTTTTAAGTACGAGTTCACAGCGAGTTTGAACCTTAAAGCTAAAGCGATTATTGCGGTAACTAGCCCAAGCGCTCGAAGCAAAGCTCCAGTGCCGACAGAGGAGTCCCACATAATAGCCAATATATCAGCGTCTATCGCCCCCTGAATTCCCTCTTCTGCCATTGCACCAGTACTGGCAAAGAACCAAGTAATATTAGCGATCAAAGCCATAACTATATAAGTTCTTGTCCACGTTAAATTCGCTATTACAGCATTAGTATGAGATTCATTATTCTCAAATATTTGCCTGAAAAATGTATAACCTGCAATACAGGCAAAGCCGACGTAAAATACAATTTTTGACAGTACAATGACTGTATTCCAGATATACATTTCCATATCAATCACACCGCCTATTTTAGTGAACCATAAAGCCGAAGCTATGTTTCATTTTATGACCATCGTTACCTAAGAAGGTTACATCCACAGCATAGTTTGCAGGAGCTAATTTAGGTAGTTTCCATGTAAATTTGCTAGTAGCGACTTTAGAAGGCTCGAATCCAAATTTAAATTCTTCGCCTTGTTTATTGGCCAATGAAACTTTTACAACCCGTACCTCTTTGGTGAACACCAAAGTTAACTCTTCTGGAGGATTCATTAGCATTGCATTATCAGCAGGCACACTTTTTTCAAGATGCACATGCGCAAATACCGCACTACTAAAAACGACACTGATTACGGTTAAAAATTTAATTAGTTTTTTCATATTTACCTCTATTTTAGTTTATTGAAATTGCTATTTATGGTTTCTTAACTTCGCTAAGCATTACTTTTTAGCTCCGCCTTAGAAAGTTCCTTGTTAAAGGCGTTTAATTCTGGCTTTTTAACGATTGAGTAAATTACTGGGAGCACAATAAGAGTGAGTAGCACAGCACTTGTCATTCCGCCTACCATAGGTGCAGCAATACGACTCATAATCTCCGAACCTGTTCCTGTACCATATAAAATGGGCATCAAGCCGATAATGATTGTTGCAACTGTCATCATTACTGGACGAACTCGTAAGCCTGCACCGTGCAATAATGCATCTTGATATGCATCATCAGAGATAGGTTCAGCTCGCTCTTCAGCTTTTTCCTTAAGCTCAGCAAGTGCCTGATTGAGATAGACCAACATTATCACACCAATCTCAACCGCTACCCCAGCTAGAGCAATAAAGCCCACGCCAACAGCCACAGAGAAGTTAAACCCTTCCAGATACATCAACCATAAGCCACCAATCATCGCCATCGGCAAGGTAACGATAATGATAGCCACCTCACTAAACGCTCTGAAGTTTAAGTAAAGTAGAATAACAATAATGGCGAGTGTTAAAGGAACAACGTAAGTAAGCTTGGCTTTGGCTCTTTCCATATATTCGTATTGACCAGCCCAAGTAATCGAATAACCTGCTGGTAATATAAGATTTTTAGCTAAATGCTCTTTTGCACTTTGAACATAAGTACCTACGTCAACGCCCTCTATATCAATGAACGTCCAACCATTAATACGTGCATTTTCACTCTTGATCCCCGGAGGGCCTACTTCTACTTTTATTTCAGCTACGTCACCTAGTGCGATGCGTTGTCCATTTGGAGTGACAACAGGCAAGCGCGACAACTGCTCTGGAGAGTCACGATAATCTTGTGGGTATCGCAAGTTGACAGGATAACGCTCTTGACCTTCTACTGTTTGAGTGACATTCATGCCACCAATAGCAGTTGAAACTACTTGTTGTACGTCATCGATGTTTAATCCAAAACGACTTGCTTTCTCACGAGAAATATCAACTTTTATATATCGTCCACCTGCAACTCGTTCAGAATAAACTGAAGCGGTCCCGGTCACCTCAGGTAACAATTGCTCTATTTGTTGTCCAATCTCTTGAATCGTATTTAAATCAGATCCTGCTACTTTAATCCCTACTGGCGTTTTGATACCCGTTGCTAACATGTCAATACGAGTTTTGATTGGCATAACCCAAGCGTTAGTTAAGCCCGGAAACTTAACCAATTTATCAAACTCAGCTTTTAACGATTCTGTTGTCACTCCCTCACGCCACTCTTCTTGAGGCTTCAACTGAATGAAGGTTTCAATCATAGTTAACGGTGCAGGGTCAGTTGCAGATTCAGCTCTTCCGACCTTACCAAATACAGTTTCAACTTCAGGCACTGTTTTAATTAGCTTGTCGGTTTGCTGTAGAATCTCTCTTGCCTTACCAATAGAGATCCCCGGATATGTAGTCGGCATGTACATTAAATCTCCTTCATCTAGAGGAGGAATAAACTCGCTACCAATCTTATCAACAGGCCAAAAACCGACGATAGTCACTAATATTGCTGCTACAATTGTCGATTTTGGAAACTTCATTACTTGCTTTAAAACAGGCATGTAAATAGCAATTAGCAATCGGTTTAACGGATTTTTCTTTTCTGAAACAATTTTGCCTCGAATAAAGTACCCCATTAATACAGGCACCAATGTTATCGCTAAGCCTGCTGATGCAGCCATTGCATATGTTTTTGTGTAAGCAAGAGGAGAGAACATTCTTCCTTCTTGCGCTTCCAAAATAAATACAGGCAAGAATGAGACTGTAATGATGAGCAAACTAAAGAATAATGCAGGACCGACTTCACTTGCCGCCTTTGAGACTATTTGCCAACGATTTTCATCTGTTAGCGGTGTCTTTTCCATATGTTTATGCATATTTTCAATCATCACTATTGCGCCATCTGTCATCGCACCAATTGCAATAGCGATACCACCTAATGACATAATATTCGCATTGATACCTTGCATATGCATGATGATAAATGAAGCTAAGATGCCAATAGGTAGAGTGACAACTGCAACAATCGAAGATCGAAAATGAAACAGAAATGCAACACATACAATCGCGACGACAGCAAGCTCTTCGAGCAATTTACTCCATAGGTTTTCTACCGCCTCTCCTATTAAGCCAGAGCGATCATAAACCGTAACTATTTCAACTCCTTCGGGTAAACCTTTTTTTAACTCTTCTAATTTGGCTTTTACTCCATCAATGGTTTTTTGTGCGTTTTCACCAAAGCGCATAACAACCACACCACCAACAACTTCTCCTTCACCATTAAGTTCAGCGATGCCCCGTCTCATTTGTGGACCTAAGTTAACTTCTGCCACATCGCCAATAGTAAGCGGCGTTCCTTGTTCGTTCACACCGAGAGGGATCAACTCTATATCTGAAATACTTTTGATATAGCCAGTAGCGGTAACCATGTACTCTGCTTCAGCCATTTCAACAACAGAGGCACCTGTTTCTTGGTTACCACGCTTAAGGGCCATTTGAATGTGACTAAGTGGTATACCGTAGGCTCTTAACTTATCGGGATCGACTTGTATTTGATATTGTTTAACCATTCCACCAACGGCAGCAACCTCTGACACTCCGGGGACAGTTTGCAATTCATATTTTAAGAACCAATCTTGAATACTACGCAATTGGCTAATATCCAAGTTGCCCGTTTTATCTACAAGAGAATATAGGTAAACCCAGCCAACACCTGTCGCATCTGGCCCTAGTTGTGGACGCGCACTAGCGGGTAGTGAAGGGGCTACTTGACTTAAATATTCAAGTACTCTGCTCCTTGCCCAATATAAGTCAGTGTCTTCGTCAAAGATGACGTAAACAAATGAGTCACCAAAAAATGAATAGCCACGAACAGTAACAGCGCCGGGAACAGACAACATTGCAGTTGTCAGTGGATAAGTAACCTGATCTTGGACAACTTGCGGTGCCTGACCGGGGTAATTCGTTTTAATTATTACTTGAACGTCAGATAAATCTGGTAGTGCATCAACAGGCGTATTCTTTATTGAAAATAGCCCACCACCAATCAAAATTAAGGTAGCTAAGATAACAAAGAAACGATTGCCGATAGACCATCTAATAATTGATTCAATCATTATTTTTCTCCCAACTTAATGATTCGAGTGATCAACGACTGGCTTATTTTCCTTGCCGTGTTGTTCATCTGATTCAAGAGAAATGTCAGTGATAACTAAGTCATCTCTTACCTCAAAGGTGAAAATGACGTTATCACCAACAGTGAAATCAACTATTTCTATATTGTCCGCGACGATAAAATCCATCGTCGCAGCAGGTCTATCCCATTTATCTATTGGACCTCGGCTAATATTTAGAACACGCGTATCAACATTAATAGAATTAATTAGACCTGATACTGTTGCAAAAGATACTTCTTCACTCATATCACCAGGCTCACTCATGATATGAATTCCAGTAATTTCATATCCACCGTCTTCGGTTTTACTCACTTCAAAGTGCAGAGATTGACCTGACTTTAATGAGTCAATATCGACTTTTTCAGCCACAGTAAAATCCATAACCATTTCAGGCCAATCCCAAGCTTCAGCAGGGCCATGTGAAATATTAACCATGCGGTGCCCTGCCATAACACTATTAACATCCCCTTGCATCCAAACAGAGTTAGGCACTTCATCATGAGTCATTCGTTTAAAGTCAGAGCTTTTACTTGATTCAGAATCAATCAAGAATTGGGCAGATGTCACCACAACGTCATCTTCATTTAAGCCGTCTAATATTTCGATGCTGTCGATATCAACCCGGCCAATAGTCACTTCAATAGATTTAAATTGCCCATCACCTAACGCAAGTACTACTCTGTCCTGTTTACCTGTTCTAATAACGGCTTCTTTAGGCACGAGGATGGTGCTATCAGCTTGATTAGCGTGAATAGAGACTTGTGCAAACATATTTGGTTTTAATTGATAGTCTGTGTTATCAAATTTCAATCTCACTCGGAGTGTGCGTGTTTTACTGTTCAATGTTGGATAAACATAATCAACGACACCAGCCCAGTCCTCACCGGGTAAATAATCCAGTGTCATTGATACAGGAAGTCCTTTTTTAATTAAGGCTGCGTCACGTTCAAACACTTCTGCTTCAACCCAAACTTGATCTAGCTGGCCAATGCTTAATAAGGTGTTTCCCGGCTTTACATAAAAACCTTCTCTAACCTTCAAACCATCGACAACACCTGCTTGTGGTGAATAAAAGGTAATTGTTTGCTGAACCTTTCTTGTCTTTTCTAGCTTTTGAACAAAGTCTGCTGAAAGCTGTAACGC
Source organism: Cycloclasticus sp. (assembly GCF_019090545.1). Classification (NCBI taxonomy): domain Bacteria; kingdom Pseudomonadati; phylum Pseudomonadota; class Gammaproteobacteria; order Thiotrichales; family Piscirickettsiaceae; genus Cycloclasticus; species Cycloclasticus sp. The sequence goes on from NZ_JAHRVT010000033.1 coordinate 23,870, forward strand.
TTTTAGGCGATCTTTGGCTGCTGAAATTAAAGAACTATTGTTGCGCTTTAACGCTATTAACAGCTCTTCCTGAGCATTAACTAACTGAGGAGAATATAGTGTATAAAGAGGCTGCCCTTTCTCTACAGGGTTACCTGCTGCTTTGATGTAAAGTTTTTCAATCCAGCCATCAACCCGTGGGTGGATATGAATTAGCTTATCTTCATCATATTGAACATAACCTACCGTTGAGATTTCAGTATGCATATTTTTCAGTTCAACAGGTGCAGTGCGAACCCCAAGGTTATTCACTACATGAGGCGCAATTTTTACTGCTCCGGGGCCAAAGTCATCACCAGATGATCCTTCCTCATACACAGGAATTAAATCCATCCCCATAGGCGACTTACCGGGCTTGTCCCGGCGGTAATTAGAATCCATCGGTGCAACCCAATACAGAGGCTTTTTTTCTCCTGATGTTGCTTCATTACTATTACTGTTTGAGCCAGTACCTTGATATAAACTCAATGCTCCAACACCAAGTGCTGCCCCAATGATGATGGCAATAATTGTTTTTGTATTCGTTGACATTATTTTTCTCCAAATTGCTGACTGGATAAGTGCTGATTAGTTTTGTGCGAAGTGTGCATCGACTTATGTTCAGCATTTGAGTTAGATTGAGAATGCGCAAAGAAATAGTTGATACGAGCAACTGTTTTAAGTGCGTCAACATCAATTCTTAAGGCTGATATTCTGGCATTTAATTCTGCGATTCTTGCTCGAACAACTTCGGCAAAATCGCCATCATCATTTGTGTAGGCTGTCAATGACGCTTCTGCTTGGTCATGAGTTTGTTTAAGGAGTTGTTCTTGATAGATAGATTGTCTATCTGATAAGCGTTTAAGCTGTCTTAGTTCTTTTTCTAAAACACTGATCATTTGCTTTGTCAGTAATAGTTTCTCGGTTTTAATAGTCTCTGAATCTGCAATAGAAGCTGCAACTTGCTTATCTTGTCTGTTCTCGGTAAACAAGGGTAAATCAAACGTTACCCCAACAGAAAATAAATCAGCTCGGCTATCACCAGAGGGCATATTGTCGCGATAGGCATAACTAGCATTAACACCCCATTGCGGCTCATATTGCTGTTTGGCTAACTCAATTCCTTTTTCTGAAGCTTTGCGTTTTATATCAATTGCAAGTATGGCTGGGTGATTCGAAAGCTCCTGAGCCAATAGATTTCTTGAGTAATTAGATGCTTTTAGGACTGTTGGATTATTCAGAGTAATTGCAGGTAACTTTTTAGAAACCCTAAACTCTAATGGTTGCGCGTCAAAGTTGAATGATTCATTCAAACGATCCGCATCGTAAATATGAAGCCACTCATTGAGACGAGCGATTGTCGTTTCTAGTTTCTGCTTTTGCGAAGTTAATCTGTCATCTAACTGCACGATTTCCAACTGAGCACGAATAACATCTTGCTGTCTAGTTTTACCAACAACGTTTGAATAGCTAGCTTTAGCCACTTCCGCCATCTGCTCAAAGAGAGACCAATCATCTTCAATCAATTTAATAGTTTGTTGGGCTAAGTAAGCATCTAACCAAAGTTGTGAAACTTGGCTTTTCAACTTAGCTTTACGATCCTCTCGTAACAGTGGAAATTTCGTGGACTCAATTTGTAACTGGTCTTTCTTGATCTCTAGACTGTCGCCTCTCGGAAACATTTGAGAGACGCCAACCTTTAGCTGAGTCATTCCTTCCTGATCTAAATCCCAAGTATCTGTTGGTAAATTCATTATCCCTAGCGATACTTTCGGATCAGGCAAAGTACCTGAAGCAATACTTCTATTTTCAACTGCACTTTGTTTCAATCGGCTACCATGAAGCCAAGGATCATTTTGCTGAGCTAAGGTGATAGCTTGTTCAAGCGACACTACTTTCTCAGCTTGAGCTGAGAATACAGATAAGCCGAGTATTAATGCAGTTGAAAGTGAAGTAAGGTTTGAAGAGTTCAATTTCATTAGAATTGCTCCTCGTATGTCTTAACTTTTGCATAGACTTTGCTCGTTCCATCTTTAAATAGAATTAACACGTTGTATGGCATAAAGCGGTCATCGACTTCCATACCGGGAGAGCCAACTGGCATTGCTGGAACTGAAAGCCCAATCGCATTGGGATGTTCTTCTGATAAGAACTGCTGAATAAATTTAGCAGGTATATGACCTTCAAAGGCAAATCCATTTCTACTCACTGCCGTGTGGCATGAACGGTAATTAGGTTTGATACCATACTTAGTTTTGATGTTGCCGATGTTTCGGAAATCTTTGGAATGCGCAACGATCCCTTTGTCTTCAATATGAGTTATCCATTTTTTACAACACCCACAAGTAGGGGTTTTATAAACGATTAACTCCAAAGGTGTTACGTCGTTATTGTGTGCATGGTTATGTTCGTTGGCGTTTGCAAACGCAGGTGAAAGCAGCATTACTACTGCTATTTTTAAATACTTATTGATCATTTTTGCCCCCCAGACATCGCTGGAAAATATCTATAGCGCTACGACGCTATATTGACTAACAGAAAAATTAATTACATGTGCGCGAAATTTGGACGCACTAATCCTGTATTAGGTAAAAATTGGTGGACGATAAAGGGAAGTGGAAATTGAATGAGGTTGTTTAGATTGCAGAGCAGCTACAGATTCACTGAATATTTGAATATCTGTCGAATCAATACTGGAATTTAGGACTGCCGTAAATGAGCAAGCATTTGTAGGACAAACACATTCAACACCACAACAATCTTCTGATTGACCGTTACTGCTTTTATTCATATCACCATGCTCCATTCCTTCATGATGACTCATCTTGGAATGTTCCATGTTCATGTGTGATTCGTGAGAACCTAATGACATTTCGCAAGACATAGCAGAATATGCAAATGCTTGCCCTACAAAGGCAACCAGCATAAGCGTTATTACTAAGACTTTTGAAAATGCTTTAGACATAAAATTCTCATAAATATACATGGTCTATGCTAATACAAATTTTCAAATAAGTAAATTGATATCATCAAAACATTTATGAATATTTGCTGAGGGATCCCCTCGAATTTGACCATAGTATCAGCTCTTTTCCAGTTTGATGACACCCCAGTCAAACTCTGCGGCCCAGAGCATGACTTGCCGTCTTGCCGCTTGTATCTCTTCTTCAGTTAAGCCCAGCTGGGCGGCCTTTGATAATCGCATTCCCAGGTAGTTAAATGAGAGTACTCGCCGATGTTTGATGCTGTTAGCCTGAAACTGCAAGTGCTTCCCGGCCAGCTCTGCCGCCAGCCCTATCATGTAATGCAACCAATTTGCCAGTGCCGCCAATAGCAACAGCACTTCCAATCGTTCACGTTTATAAGTACGGTGGGCTTCGCTACCTAAGCCATAGGTCTGGCTTTTCTGTCGCGGAAGCTCTCTTCTATTTGCATGCGTTTGCCGTAGCATTTGGCAATCTTCGTCGCGTAATCTAAGCAATTGGGCAAGGATGAGACCAACAACCACGGCTCTTTATATTGCTTGTGTTTGTCGGATTTTCGCAGCTTCCAACCGGTGCCCACCAGCACGGCTTGAGTGCGATATTGCTGGGCTTTGGTCAGCTTAACCTCACCCAAGACTTGGGGCGTAGGGCGTGCTTTTTTGTAGGCTTTGGCAACCGTGATATAGGCATCCTGGCCGGGTAGTTGCAGTGTCTGGTTGCCACGAACTCTGGCAATGTAATGCCAGCCGAGCTTACGTATTTGCTTAAACCACGGCACTTTAAAACCCGCATCGGTAATAATCACCGGCTTAAAGTCTGCCGGCAGTACCTGCTTTAACCGGTATAAAAACGCCCTGTGTACGTGTGGGCACGTATACTCGTCCATCGGCACAACAACTTGATGTAACGTCAGTGGGCGACCTTCCAGCGCCAGGCTGGCACGCAGGATAAAATGGCGCTTTTCGGTGTCGGCATTGCTCCAGTCCACTAAAATCAGCGGCTGTTTGCCCTGACGTAGCAAGCGGGTCATTTCGCCATAAATAAGCGGCGCCTCTGCTTGAAGCGCTTCATTTCTTAGCAAACGGTCAGCTCGTTTGATGCCGTGTTTTTCTGACGTTTCACTGTCAAAATTACGGCCGATAGCCGTTACCGTGCATTGGCCATTCTGCATCAAGCTTTGTACTGCCGCCCCCACAGCTAAAAATCGGGCTTTGTGCATACATTTGGGGGTGACAAATGAGAGGAAATCGGCGAGCATTGTTTTTACATTCATAGCAGCATTCATGGTTAGGTGTTTTTGGCGAAAGATCAGATCGGGAACTGCCATGAATGTTCCCTTCGCCTCTAACTATTTGTTTTATCTACGCCATTCGTGGGGATTCGTCAGCTATATTGCTTTAATTAAACTTACAAATACTTTTAGGTACATCTGATATTTGTGCAAGCTATAAATTCGTTGCTCACCATTGACTAGAAGTGTCCGCTTTTGGCACAGGGCTACTGTTACAGCCCTGTCCCGCTCAAACTTCAATTGACTCAGAAATCTCTAAAGCATCGTCAACTTCAATACCGAGATAACGGACTGTACTTTCCAACTTCTTATGACCGAGCAGAAGCTGGATTACCCTGAGGTTCTTTGTCTTTTTGTAGATAAGATATGGCTTGGTTCTTCTCATCGAGTGGGTACTGTAAAGAGAGTCGTCCAGCGCTAATTTACTTATCCAACCATGAAAAATACGATTATATTGCCTCGTCGAGATATGTTGAGATGAAAGTACACGCGATTTGAAAAGGTAATCGCTGCTACGTAAATTGGCCTTTCTTATCCAATCCGCCACAGCTGCTCTAGTACCGCTCGTAATCTCAAATTGTACCGGAGTCCCGGTTTTTTGCTGTACTACATGTGCTCTGCTCAGAATTGAGCGCCCGCAAGTGATATCCGATACTTTGAGCTTTACTAGGTCACAACCCCGAAGTTTACTATCAAGCGCTAAGTTAAAAAGCGCCAGATCTCGAGTCTTTCCTTCTAGCTCCAGCCTTATTCGAATGCCCCAGATATGTGATATCTGAAGTGGTCTTTTCTGTCCAACTAAACGATCTTTATTCCATGGTGAATGCGTCATAGCAGTTCTCCCGTATATTAAGGAGAAATAATTATGGTTGGCATCGATGAGGTAGTAGCGCAAGTAGCAGACTTGGGTTTATAGCCTTATTCTGCTACTAAACGTTGATGAAATTAGGCCACTTTGCTCTATTCATTTAGACTCTTTATCAAAGAGCAAAACAAACATTTTCAGCCTGTCTGCCAATTCATGGATAGTTGTATCAAACGCTTTGCTTGTCTTGCCGGTTTTCGGATCAGGAAAATCCCAACTTAATATATGCTTGGCAGTTAAGCCCTGAGCGCATTCCTGTTTAGCTTTATCACACAAGATGATGGCGTAATCGATTTCAGCATTTTCTAGTGCGGCAAAAGACTTTGAGTTTAGACCTTCTGTTGTAAAGCCATGTTGTTGTAGCGCCTTTATCGCACGTTCATCAGGCACTGTCGGTGCAGTGCCGACACTGAATACGTTAAAGCGGTCGCTATACTTTTGACGGGCAATGGCCTCTGCCATCAGTGAGCGTGCAGAATTCTCGGTACATACAAAAACTAAGTTTGGCTTATTCATCACGATACTCCGTTTAGCTATGCACCCAGTGTATTGCTGGTGCGGTTTGGGTTAGGTACTGGTTGAATAATCAACCGGTAAACTTTGCGAAATAGCTTTGATGTACCGGATGGCACAACGCTTTGGGTCTAAGCTGCTGCACTATGGCTTGCGCTTCGGTTTTGCCGTAACCAAGCTGAGTCATTAATATTGCCGCCATGAGTCCGGTTCGCCCAGAGCCACCTTTACAGTGAATAGCCACTTTCTTACCTGCTTGCAGCAAAGCAAGTATCGACGCCTTATAGTCGGTAAATGCCGCATCAAATGCCTGCTCTGGCGCACAGTCATCCTCTATCGGTAACTGATACCATTCCAAGCCAAGCTCTTCGCAAATAACACCAATCTGCGCTACATCATTTTGCTCTAGTTCATGTGTTGGCATCAGTGTAATGATGGCAGCCGCGCCTGCTGCTTTAAGCTGACCAATGCTGTCAGACAGACTGACGCCTTTGGTGCCCGGACAAGGCGTGAACATCAGCGTGCCAGTATTGAGTTCCAGATAATCAAATGGGTGTTGCATAGTAGTTCCCTAGTCAGTAATAAGCGTCAGTTAAACCAGTGCCGGGTTCGATTGGCAAACCACACCAGTGACAACATCACCGGCACTTCAACAAGCACACCCACCACGGTTGCCAGTGCTGCACCGCTGTTTAAACCAAACAGCGCTATAGCAACTGCGACAGCCAGTTCAAAAAAGTTAGAGGTGCTAATCATGCAAGCCGGTGCAGCAACGTTGTGTGGCAAGCGCATTTTTTTGGCAATGGCATAGGTAATGGCGAAAATGCCGTAGGTTTGCAGCAACAGCGGAATAGCAATAAGCAAAATAACCAGCGGTTTGGCGACAATAGTTTGCGCCTGAAAGCCAAACAGCAACACAACTGTCGCCAACAGACCAATAACCGACCACGGTTTCGCCTGTGTTAAAAACGCCGTGATGCGCTGCTCTGCGCCGCTTTTATTAAGCTGTCTGCGCGTAATAACACCGGCAATAAGTGGCAACAGCACAGACAAGAAAAGTGTTTGCCACGGAATAACAATATCGCTGACGCCCAATAGCAATGCAGCGATGGGGGCAAAGGCAAAAATCATAATGATGTCGTTTACCGACACCTGTACCAAGGTGTAATTGGCATCGCCTTTGGTCAGCTGGCTCCAGACAAACACCATAGCCGTACAGGGCGCAACACCGAGTAAAATCATACCGGCGATATATTCATTGGCACTTTGTGGGTCAACCCACCCTGCGAAGAACACCTTAAAAAACAACCAGCCCAGTGCGGCCATCGTAAAAGGTTTAACCAACCAGTTCATCACCAGTGTAAGCATGATACCTTTTGGCTTTTTGCCTACGTCCTTAATTGCGCCGAAGTCTATCTGTACCATCATGGGATAAATCATTAACCAAATCAGCAGTGCCACTACTAAGTTAATTTGCCCGTATTCAATCGCCGCTATCGCATGAAACACACTGGGCATTAGATTGCCAAGCACAACACCTGCGGTAATACATAGCGCCACCCACACTGATAAATACCGCTCAAAAATCCCCATATTTCACTCATCCCCTTTAGTACAAACCGTGTTCGAAGAACTTACAGCAATGCGGAGAGCGATAAGACATGCTGCCTAATCTCATCTCTGGCAATGCGAAACCCCTGCAATAACTGCTCTGGTGTTTCCCGGCCTGCGGAAGGCTCATTTATCGGCCAGTGTAACCGCTGCACTTTGCCCAGAAATACCGGACACACTTCTTCTGCACACAAAGTGATAACCGCATCCACGGCACGGCTGTCGATATCCTCAACCGCTTTTGAATAATGCGTGCTGATATCAATACCCAGCTCAGCCATTGCCTTAACCGCATAGGGGTTAAGTGCCGAGGGTTCAGAGCCAGCACTTTGCACGACGATATCCGCTGGCAGATAGTGTCTGGCTAATCCTTCGGCCATCTGACTACGGGCCGAGTTTGCCACGCACAAAAAGAGAATGTTCTTCATGGTTACACCGTTACTTACACACCATTTTGTCGTTTGTTGAAACACAGCACGTTTCATCATTAGTAACCTGACTGCTGGCAATTTGTTGTAGCAAATCCAGTAGCGGTAATAGTTGTTCAGGGTTGAGGCTGTAACACACCCGAGGATGCTCTATTTCACCGGTAACGATTTCTGCCGCTTTTAATATGCGTAAGTGCTCCGACACGGTTGATTGTGCAAGACCAACTTCACTGGTGATTTCACCACCAATACAGGAAGGCTTGCTCAGCAGCAGACGGATAATTTGTATGCGGGCAGGATGTGCAATCGCTTTGGCGATAGCGGCCAGTTGATCATTGGAGACTGAATTAAGAGTGCTCATAGATATCAATATCGTTATTCGACGATAAACGAATATAAAGAACCGTTAAACACTAGTCAAGTTCAAAGCAACATGAGAGTTAGTCTATCAAGTGGAAGCATGACAAACTGGAGCAACGAATGACTGCTATTGGCACATAAGTAATATTCATAAAGTGCGAATACTACATTAGCTTACTTTACTGCAAAAACCGTAACCAATGTCTTCATTGAGTCACCCGTAATCATAACAAAGTACATCTTGCTCTCCACGTGCTGCCAGAATTCGGCCTCTTGTGCATATTTTTTTGCTTTTTTAGTAGCGACGCTTTCTGGTAACTCGGCTTTAGTTAGCGCAGAACATAACAGCTTTGTGCACAAAGCCTTCCAAGGATGCTTAGGTACACCGTCTGAAAGCCTTTCCACGAATCTTTCTAGTGCATGACGAGTCACCACGACAGGTCCAATGTTCGGAACGTTGATGACCTCATCGATTTCTCTCACGGTAGCATTATCGACGCTGTATTCTTCGAAGGAATATGAGAGCCAATCTTCCCGTTTCTCTACCGATATCTGTGCTTCCTGGTATCGAGTGAGCAAAAACCTAGTCAGGCTGTAAAGTGAATGCTGAGTTGAGCGTTGTTTCTGTAACTTTTTGATAGCTCCTTTACTGACCCGGATTTGAAGCCCATTACCGCTTCGGTTACTCCCCATCACCTCTTTCACTGACAGTAGGTGATGAATCGCATAGAGCTCAGCTGCAATTGGCTTTTGCTGCTCAGGTAGCTTGTCGTATTGCTCACCTAAATCGACCTTTAGTTCACCACCTCTTCGAAGGCCGGTCTTCCAGTAAACCGTAAACTCACCATCAACCTGCTTTGTTAACAGAGTTAATACCATCATGTTTGTTTCTCCAATTGGTTATCTGTTTTTCATTCTCCATGTTTTTTCAAATATGCAAGGCGCAAAAAAAGGGGCCGAAGCCCCTTGGATCAGATATGAACTTTCGGAAAGCCTATGGCACCGTAAACATTCAGAACATCATTCCAATCCCAACTTTTCACGCCGAGTGACGTTGGTATCGGAGGGATTAGGACTTGTGTCAGAACGCCTTTCTGCCAGGCTTTTTTCTTGAGTTCATTCGCTGCATTCAGGCCAGTCTCAGAGAGATCGTGGTCTGCCCAGATGTACAGCATTTTCACATTACTTGGTGGTTCAAACCTAGCCAGTAGCGTTGCATTCACAACCGACCAACATGTCTGTCCCGTAACCCTGGTAACCGCTAAAGCTGTTTCGATGCCTTCAGAAACACCTAGTACCTCACCAGGCTCACCAATCGGAATGGCACCACCAGTGATTGTTCTGTCACTTGGTATCGGCATCATCTTTTTAGGCTTTTCGACCGGCGCTTTGAATCCATCTTCACTTAGGTAGATCCGATGGAACGTGGCCGAACGCCGTTGCTGCGTGACGATTTTACCTAGCAGCGCTGGGTAGCTATCGATAAACAGACCATCTTCATCATGGTAAGGCAAGTTTGGATGAAACCTCAGCACCGAATCCCATTCAGGACGAAGCCGCGTAACAATGCCACGACGATGCAAGTAGTTCCAAACCGGTTGCGCACGAGTATCTGCAAGAGATAACGTTTCTCCCCAGGTTTGATTCAAGCGATGGATAATCGCTTTGTCCTCGTCCTGCTTTCTAGTCTTCCAATCAACCGCGTTACTCGGTATTGGCCGAATAGGCGCTTGTATTTGTCCGGGTTGAATACCAAGAACCTGGCCGATTGCTTCAACAGACTGAGCAAAGTTCCATCCATTAATCCAAGACAACAGCTCAAAACCATCATGAAAGATCCCGCAGGTGTTACAAACGCCACCTCCGGTATATTCAGCATCTTTGAACAGCCTAAAGCCATCACAACCGCCATGAACAGGACAAGCCACATGACGGCCTTTTCGAGCAATAGCGGCATCAAGTTCTGGCACCAACGCCGCCAGTATTTGAAGCCATTGGCCATTAAGATATGGCCTTACAGTTTCAATTTGTAAAGGTAACGCCATATAACCTCCTTAAGTAAAAAGCCGACTCCTACCACAAGTGATAAAAGTCAGCTCTGGGCCTGCATTGAGCCGTTTGGTTAATGCAGGAACGTTAGTCAAGCTGGATACCATGTCGTCTTAATAGCCACATGATGGAATCACGAAGCACATCAGGATCGACAACCGCAGCCATTGCGCAAACACGAAAGCAAAATGGCGTTAATTCGTCATTTTGAATCCACGACAACACATCCTTTCGCAATCGAGTACTGACACGACCGTCTAGCAATACACGGATCGCATCCAATAGAATGCCTTCGCGTAACTGCCAGATTTCCGTGTCAGACCAAGTGATAGGGGCATCATCAAACTCAAATAGAAATTCGAGCTGTGCTGATGTGTGCTGATGGGAATGCTTTTGTGATGTAGGAGAATGGGCAATGCGCCCATTCATTAAAGATAACCGCGTTCGGCAAGCGAAACGCAGCCCTCGGATGCGACCACAACATGGTCAAGCGTTCGAATATCAACAAGTGACAAGGCGTCACGGAGTCGATGAGTAATGCGTTTATCAGCTTCACTTGGCTCAGGATCACCCGATGGATGGTTATGAACCAATATCACTGCTGCCGCATTAAGTTCTAGCGCTCGTTTTGTTACTTCCCTTGGATACACGCTCGCCGCATCTAAAGTGCCTTTGAACAGCTCTTCAAATCGAATGACACGATGCTTTGTATCAAGAAACAGCACGCCAAAGACTTCGTGCTCATACTCGTGCATCAGTGTTTGCAGGTATGAGAACGCCGACGATGGCTGTTCAATTTTTCGACCTTTACTCAATCGACCACGGGCAAGCTTGAGCGCCATATCTAAGATATCCGCTTCAGTCACTTGCTCAGGAACGATATAAGTACCGGCTTCTTCGCCAGCTAAGAACTTTTTGTTTTTCATAGGAGTCTCCCCAAAAAAAAGCGGAGACGACCCCATGCCCTGAAGGGGACGGAATCGTCCCCGCAGGGTGGTAAAGTTGATGTGGTTACTGAATTAACAGTTGTTGTGTTACTTCGAATAACTCACGCTTTAGATCTTTGACGTCATTAATCACAATGCTTCGAGGAAAGAATTTCTCAACACTGCGTGTTTGAATCCCTATTCCCAGCAGCTCAAAGCCACTTCGTCTGCACCGGTCAACAATGTCATGCGTGGCAGCCCAATCATCTGGGTCACCATCCGTTAGCACTATCATTAGCTTTCGCTTCTGTTTTTGCGCTAACAAACTGTTTGCCGCAAACCACATCGCTTGTGCCATAGGCGTACAACCTCGTGGTTTTTGGTCAAAACAGGCGGCCCGATGTCGAACCGATTGCTTGGGCAATAACGCGATAGAAACTTCCTGATGAATACCAGGAAAATAACTGACCGCAGGTACAACACCCGGTATGCCTTCCAGTGCCATGGCCAAAGCCAAAGCGGCTTCATTAGCAACATGAAAGTACTTTCGATTACCTTCGCCAATGGGCTTACCCATTGAGCCCGATATATCGACAAGCAAGTGCACAGCAGCATTGGGCGCAATGCGAGGTTGCCTTTGAATAAACAATCTCGACTCACCTGCTTGTGAAGCGGCAAGACGATGAGTTGCAACTCGAAGACCGTGCCGTTTGGCATGATTCCGATTATCCTGACTGGACTGAACCATGCCCCTAAGTCGGGCTCGAATTTGAGCCGACTCAGACGCCGATAAGGTCAAGATGGCCTCATCACCCAACATAGCTTGCTCTGCTTGGGGCAAACTGAGAGGTGTGACGCCCTGATGTCCTTCAGCTTGTTCCGACAACACTTCTGCCACTTGGGCAAAGGTATCGGGTTCAAACTGAGCGGCACTGGCCTCTAAGGCTTGTCGCAAATTGTCAGCTTGATCAGAGTTATCTGAATCCCCCGTTTCAGCAACATCCCCCGTTGCAGACGAGTCTGTTTCAGGGATTTGACTGTCACTACTGTTATTGCTGTCATTACTCGCATCTTGTCCAATGTCATTACCGCTATCAGCATCCGACTCATCCTGTGGTGGACGAGATTCTTCTTCCAACATGGCAACGATGGCATCGACAAGTTTTAGCACTTCACCTGTAGACGCCAGGCTAGGCACTGCTGTCAGCATGGCGCTTAACCGGCTCATCGCTGCGGCAGGAAAGAGTTGTCTCACGCTTTCATCGACTGCTTGATACAAAGGCGTCAGCGCTTTCTGGCCCAGAAAATGGCATCTCAAGCGAAACAACAACCAGGCTTGCAAGTTAGATGCAGGCTCAAGCTGTTCAGGTACACACATTTGCTGTGTGTCCACCATGTACTCAATCACTTGCGAAATACTGCGCCGGGTTCCGGGGTAGTCCTTTGCCAATTCGTTTTCAATGCGAACATCCTCAATAATATTGAGAAGTGCCTTACGGATCGGCTTGGACGACGCCTTCTGCACCATGTCAAAATTGGTATGCCGAATATGCGCCGCTTCATGAGCCAGATAACCCCAAGCTATCTGTTGATAGTGTGGGTCGTCTGGGTTTGCTGTTGGGATCACAATCCGCTCACCATCGGTAAACGCATCTTGTCCTTGAATAAGCACCTTCACACCAAACTTTTCGCCATAAGCGGCGGCAACGATTGGCAGTGCGTTTTTTAATGGATGATTCATGGGAGTCTCCTAATCATTAGGGGGAATACTCCCTCAGCGGGAGCGTTTCCCCGCTGGGAATGTGAGTTTTTAAACCTGTGCTTTTAGCTTATCCAGGTCGTATTTTTGACCTAACCAAGCCACCAATTGAGCTGGACTCTCGTGCTGTTCAAATGACGTTTTAAGCTGGTCTAAACTCAGGATGTCATCCAATGTCAGACCGTACTGGTCCTGTAACTGAGTAGACACCTCGTGTTGATATTGCAGCCAGTCCCGCTCAAAAGCGGCTTGCTGCAATGCCATGTTTGGAACAAATACCATGGCTGATAACCAAACACCTTGTGCGTCCGCATCTGCGATCAGCACAGGGTTCTTAGGGATCACGACACTATGTGTTGAGTACGACCGTTGTACTAACGCTCGACAACACGCCACTTCTGGTATCGATTCACTTTCAACCGCATCAGTCACACCACGAAAATGCGGTTCAAACTGGTTCAGTTGGCTGGGGTTATGGATGGTTGATTGCATAATTTCCTCTTACATAGTTCAGAGGACATGCGCCCTTCAGGGCAACATGCCCTCAAGGACGTTAGAAATAAAATGAGTTTGGTACAGTCGAACCAAGGTTTGGTCTGACGGTTGGTTGTGGTATTGCACGTAAGTTATCTGCCTGAGTAGATACTGGCTGTGCGGGTTTAGGTTCAGGTTTGGGCATCAGTTGTCTGATATCCAATTGACCTTCACCGTGCATTCTCATCTTGTCTGGATCAGACAAAATTAAAATGGTCGCCATCAGTTCGTGATAGAGATTGTCTGTCACAGGGCCGGTCTTCGGCAGACGAACAAATAAATTGTCCATCGCTTCAACCATCGGCTGAACTCGATGATCCAGGAATGACAAACCATCCAACTTGTCTCTTAATCGCTTGAGAGGATTAAGGGCTCGCTGGCTGATTTGATTCTTACCTGCAACGGAACGCTCAAACAGTTCATTGGCATCACGAGCCACCTCCCTAAAGAGGGTGTGTCCCATACCATTGACCTTGTCATCTAAGCCACCAGCTTGTTCAGCCGGTTGCATTCGATAGATGGCATAATCGAACTGAAGCCGTTGTTCCACGTCTTCGATGGGTGACAGCGCACGCCGGATTGCATCTGCAAATTCCGGGTGTTTTGCAACCCAGTCAAACGTCACCTGATCATAGTTGTCCAAGAACAACTGCTTGCACTGCGCAAACTCCTGACCGATCCGGTCAAGCTCTGGAACAATCTGATCAATTCGGTCCTCAGGGACGGCATAGCCACCTAAAAACCGCACACCGACTTGCTCACACAAGCGCTGCGCTTCTTTCTTAAGCCTTTCAAAGTTCGCCAATGCCTCAGGGTCGCAAATTTTTTTACTCCCTAAGCTGGCAACATCCTTCGGTGGAAGTTGGCTACCATTGGCTAATCTGAAATCTTCAGGCCTTAGTTTTTTTCTACCGCTCCAGATGGAACAGTCGATGTGACAAATCAAAAGTTTGTCGAGGGTTTGAATACTCATAGTGCATCCTCATGCGAGATGGGGACGCACCACTCCCAACAGGAGCAATGGCCCCCATTTGGGTGGTAGTAGTTGACGCGCTAATGGCAACATCACTATCAGAAATAGTAATTTTGCGAATCAGGCGACGATTGGTTGAGATCGATTTTCGCAGGCATTAAGTCCAGTGCTTCAGCTATCGGGCGAACCCGCTCTAAATCACTGCCTAAAAGCCTCAATACATCTTTTTCCAACTTCAGTTGGTCAGATACTTCTATCCCATCAGGACTCGCTACTGTGAGCGAACACAGTGGTGGTAATTGACGCTTAAAGGCCAGTAACAGCAACAATGGCCATGGGCCATCATCAGTGTTAACAATGCCAGCGCCTTCACCTGACACCATGCTGATTTGATTGGTACTAGGTAATCCGCTTTTGCAAAATCCTAATGACCATTCTCCAATCCTGACCCGGTTATCATCAATAACAGCCAAGCCATAGGCTTCAAGCAGCTTTGCCATATCGAACAACGCTTTTTGCGCCAGCGATATTTGGCCATTGACGTCCTTGCGAGTACGAAACTCCCAACTGACGTTATTGGCGCACGCGACACTATCAAGCGCATTTGAGAGTTCAAATGGCCGCCCTTGATGATCAATGCCGACTTGTCCAACCAATCGATAACCCTTGTTGATTTTCTCATTGATTCTTCGGTCTGCTTCTGCGTTAGGATCAGTCGAATCAATCAATCGCTGCTGCGACAATTGACCGGCTTTTCCAAACCGAACTTCAATCTCCTGGTTATCTGATCCAACATAAATGGCCCATTCTTTGGCTGTCCCATCAGAATGACTGTAACGGTAAAGAGCAAAGCACTTTTCCATCATCAATCCTCCCAATGGTCACCGAAGACATCAGCGGCAATACGGTGAATGGCTTCACGTTGCTCCAACTCAGCACGAGCCGTCAAAGACCGAACCAGTGCATACTCCACTGCGTTAGGAGCACCTTTAAAAGCAAGTGTTAACTTTGCCCAGCGCACCAAGGTCCGAGTGGACATGGTGATACTAAGCTCAGCACCGCCATCCGCGCCCCCAATAAAAAGACGACGAATGTCACCAGCCACCTTCACCATTTTTTGGCGAAAGACTTCTGGCAAGCCCGGCGCAACGTTCTCCAGAATGGCTTCCTCTACAGAAGGCTCTGCATAGGTCGCTTCGATGATTCTAAAGCGATCAAGAAAAGCCAAATTCTGTTGAAGCACACCTTGATACAAGCCCGTTTGATCACCGCTGCCCGCACTGTTGCCGGTTGCGATAAAACGAAACTTGTTATGTGGCATGATGATCTCACCGCCATTTTGTGCGATGACCAACGGGGCACCTTCCAAAATGTCATTGAGCCCAGCCAGTTCAGCAGGCTCAGCAAGATCCATTTCATTAATGATCAGCAAATGGCCATGCTTGACAGCCATTGCCAGCGGTCCATACACAAAGGTCATGTTGCCATTAACCAGCGTGTGGTGACCGATAAGATCGGACAACTCCAATCGACCGTGCGCAGTAATTTGCTGAACAGGCCAATTCAATCGAGAAGCAACTTGGCAAATTAGCGAGGTCTTACCGCATCCAGTGGGGCCTGTAATATACAAACCGTCACCGTCTGGGTTAGACAAAAACGCCAATACGTCACGTAAGTCTTCTTTTCTAAAAACATACTCGTCCTTGCGAACGGGAATGTTTGGATGGGTAGTGTCGGCACCAAATCCTTCCAGAACGAAAGCATCAGGAGCCGGGACATTAAACGCTTGATTCACTTGAACCAAAAATGGGGATTGTTCAGTCATGGTAAACCTCATCAGTTTTGACGAGGCTCCATGCCCCAGCAGGGAATGAAGTCCCCGTCGGGTGGTGTGTTGATTGTGGTATGGCTGTGTATGTAAGAGTTCAGCTCGCTCTATCATTCGTACCCAGCATTGGCTACGAGTGAAACTGCTTTCTGATGCACTCGATGTAAGCGCATGAGAAAGGAGCCGAAATCGGCTCCAAGTGAACGTTAAAAATAAAATGAGCTCGGCGAGTCACCTGGCAGAACCAAGTTCTCTTGCTCAAGGCTGATTTTGATTGGTGTTTCAACGGGCTGATCTGGCTTATTGGTGCTGATACGCAACCGCTCTTGTGGCGCTTTTCGGTAAGCGGCTAAAACCTGTTCATCCAGCTCGCCTAACTTATCGGTGGCCAATTGCTTATAGTCCACCGTGCCCGCCATCATGTAGCGGCTGAGTTTGACCCCAGCATAGTCGGCATGAGCGTAGTTACCCATCATAGCGACCAATTTCGACTGAGCATCTCGCATTTCCTCTTTCAAAGATTTAATGTGGTTTTCCAGTCGGACCACTTCGGCGTGTGCTGAGCAATACTGTCGAGACAGCGATGTCCAACGGTATTGGGCTTCACCCTTGGGAACAAAACAATCTTGCTCAGGGCATTTTGGCGGTTCTTTTTTAGTTTGAACTAACTCCCAAAACTGAAGCGCCGTTTCTTGCAACTCAGTTAAGAACGCCGCGTCTCGTTGTATTTCAAACTCAATCAGTTGATCCTCAAAATAGAATACCAACCAACCACGCGTGCTATTGGCGACCAGTATTTGATGCTGTACTTGTACCCAATACAACTGGTACGCCTCGCTTTGTTCTCGGTGAGCTTGCACATCCTCAAAAACTGACTGGCAAGGACATTTCAGTTCAACGGGTTCGCCCGCATCGTTGATGCCATCAAAGCTGGCTCGAAAGATTGCGTTATGATCGGCTTCTGCACATAACGGCAGAAGAAAGTCATTATGCGCATTCTCAAATGCTCGCCTTGCTTGAGGCTCCAACCTTATACCGCGAAGCACATTTGGATTATTCGACAGGTCTTCCGGTAATACGAATCCAGTTTTTTCTGCCCATAATCGCCAAGGTGTTTTGTAGGGTGAACGCCCCATAATAATTGGGGCTTCAGATGCCGTAACCCCTGCAATGCGCCACTGGTGCCATGCAGGAGTACGTTGTGATAGGTCGATAACCTTCATATTGCCTCCTTTGAGGGGGAGACTCCCCCGAAGGAGAGAACTCCCCTTCAGGGTTAAGTGGTTACTTTGCTGCTTGTGCTAACGCTGTTTGGTGCTGAACAACACTTGCTTGAACCGAATCAATTGCCGCTTTACCGGCTTGAATCGAACCTAAGACAAGGGCAACAACCAATACCAAGCGAAAAAGTGAGGCTGATTTAGTCATGGAAGATCTCCAAAAAAGACGAGACCTTCCCCCTGATGGGAGAATAATCCCGCCAGGGTTAGTAAAATGAATGCGTGGCGCTAAGAAGCTAAAGGCTGTGTGAGCGCTTTGGCTGCTTGTTGCTGTGCATTAAAGATTTCTTGTTTCGCAAACGTCAGCTCAACACCTTGAAAATGTTCATTGGCATATTCCAATGCACTATTCCAAGCGTTTGAAGCTTCCGCCCGCTCGATAAGCTTGTAAACAAGCCCTCGGGTTCGATCATCAACTTGCTCGGGTGGAATCACCGATGGCTCAACAACGTGTGTTGCTTGGCCTTCGATAATTCGCTCCGCTTCGTCTTGATCGAAAATTCCCACAAAGCCAAACGCAATGCGGGAACACTGGATCATGGATTTATGCCTTAGCATTCGCTTAGTGTGCGTCTGCCATGGACCATCTACCCGGTAAGGGCCATTTTTGCCGTTACCTTCAAAAGGTGGTCGATAGACTTCATCCAGATACTCAGTGATTTTGACTGGGTGCGAACGGTCGCGCCGGTAGATAATGCATTCCATCCATTCAGGGCATTCTTTCGCGCCATCCAGTGAGACTTTGTTTTCTGAAGTCTTAAACTCCATGCCATCAAACTGGTCGTGTTGATTGATGATGCGAGACCATCCATCGACACCTACCACTGGAATAATTCCAGCTTGCTTATCAGGGAACGCAAAAATCTCTTTGGTGAAAGGGTTCAAGCCGTACTGATCTGCAACCACCAAGAGCGCCATCATCTGCTCATTGGTCGGTGCACTACCGTCACGTTGCTTGAATGCTGTTGCTTTTAGGGTATCGAACAGTTTGTTTGGATCGACACTAAAGCGCTCAGCAAAGCGTTGGATTAGCTTTGGTTTTTCCATTGTGGACTCCGACAATCAAAGTGGGAGTCTGCCCCTGACGGGAAAGTACTCCCGGCTGGGTTAAAGCGTTTTCGCTCGGTTAAAAATCTGGTTCAGGATAAGTTTGTGCCCAATTAGTTTGGGAGCCCGCATCATCCGCCGGTGATGGCTCAGATGCTTTGTTCACACTATCAAGAAGCAGAAACTCGTCCGCGTCCACTTCGGTCAATCGATGTTTAATGCCATCTTTCTCCCATGAGCGCGTGCGCTGAGGCCCTTGAACAAAAAGCTTTGCTCCTTTTTGGATTAAATCTTTTGCCCTGAGCCCTAACTTAAATCCACCACGATCTCGAAAAACGACCCGATGCCATTCCGTATGCTCTTTGAGCTCATTGGATTGACGGTCGCGCCATTTCTCAGAAGTGGCCAGCGAAATGCTGGTCACCAAATCACCTGATGGATAGGCTCGCGTCTCTGGCTCAGAGCCAACGTAGCCTATGAGTGTTACTTGGTTTTTCATGATGTTCTCCTCGTCTTAGTTGAACTCTGTGCACACAGTCGCTTCTACCCGGCTGGGCAAAGAAGACTGACGACGCAGATAGGTTGGTATTTCGAGTAAAGCCATGTCGTACTGATGTGGCTCTTTGTAAAACGCAGATGTCAAACGGGGCATACCAGGAGCTTTAGGCACTGCCATTGGACGACGTTTTGGTGTTGGTGTGAGCAATCGCTTGATTTGAGTAAGTACAAATCGAAACGGGCGCACGCTTTGACGAGCAAGCAATCGCAAAAGCGACCAGCTCAGTTTTGCAAGCAACATAATGCCTGCGATTTGGATAATAAATCCGAAGATATATTCCATTGGTGACTCCTTATGTTGGTTTTGAAGGAGTCACCCCCAACTGGGGAAAACTCCCCCAGCTGGGTGGTGAAAAGGCGAACCGTAAGGAACGCATGGTTGAGCATGTAAAAACATGCAGGCTATTTGTTTAAGGAGGCTAGCTACCTCTTAGTACCACTGAGAAAACTCAGCGGCGGGCTTCCTTTGAGCTCATGCTCTCAGGCGCAGATATCACTGAAACAGATCAGCAATATTTGATAGTCAGTGTAACCGTCTTATCCAGACAGGATAGTTAGAAAGATGCTCAATTCTTCCACCTAGCTGAAAGGCCATTACCTCACAGAGGATTAGTCTAGGGACTGATTATTGTCATATCAGGAGCAAACTTATGGCCCAAGCAAAACCCAATTACTCAAAACCCATCTTTGAACAATCATTCACAATTAACAGCTTACAGGCGCAACGTGTCGTTGACCGTGTTTTTAGGCGCACGGT
The DNA here is from genome assembly GCF_019090545.1 of Cycloclasticus sp. Classification (NCBI taxonomy): domain Bacteria; kingdom Pseudomonadati; phylum Pseudomonadota; class Gammaproteobacteria; order Thiotrichales; family Piscirickettsiaceae; genus Cycloclasticus; species Cycloclasticus sp. The sequence goes on from NZ_JAHRVT010000033.1 coordinate 43,651, forward strand.
CAGTGCGCTCTACGGAATCGATGTCATCCTACGCATCATTGGCGATGAGAACGAAATTGATGAAGTGGAACAGATCATTAGCCAGCTGATCGAGGATTGCGCTATGGCGGTAGACAACGAACAAGCTCGTTTGGACAAACTGATGGAGTCCAACGGTATCGATGAAGTACCTGACTACACCGATCCGATTACCTTCAACGCCAAAATCAGCTCGCCCCAAGTTGGCCAGTTTGTTGGCTTAGTTCGCAAACTCGATGCGTTGATGATCTCAATGGACACACTTTGGTTATCTAGCGTGCTTAGCAACAAGCAACGCGTTGATGGCAACTACGCATGGCAACAGCGCATTATCAAACTTGCACGACGCATTATTGATATCGAAATTCGAGCACGAAAATCAGCTCAAGCTAAGGGTAAAGAAGCAGAAGTTGAGCAAGCGGTGCCTTCAACCGATGACGATATCACTGAAGAGGAAACAGATAACCCCGCCAACTAGCCAACTAGGCTCCCATCAACCAGCCCCTCTCGAAGGGGCTAAGTACCTACCGACCCAAAGAAATCATCTTTTCCTGGGATTAATGTTGCACAAATAACATAACAAATTTATTATATAATAAATTTGTTATGGAGCATGTTATGAAGGTACTCTTCTTATGTACTGAAAATTCGGCTAGATCCATTATGGCCGAAGCATTGTTAAAACATCATGGTAAAGGTGACTACGAAGTCTACAGCGCTGGGACTGAGCCACATAGTGTTGATAATCGAACTCTGTCCGCTATTGAACACTTTGGATTAAGTACCGATGGCTTACGCTCTAAGCACCTCGATGAAGTTTCCAGTATCCATTTCGATTTCGTCATTACACTATGTGATAAGGCCGCAATAGAATGCGACAACCGAGTAAAAGGCACTAATTGCCTTGCTTGGGATTTTCCTGAGCCTCGGTCACGCAAAGGAGCCAATCCATTTGAAAAAACGCTACAAGAGCTCAATGAACGCATAAAAATGTTTTTGCTTATACAACAAAAGCAAAAACCCTCGCCTATAACACCTACTACTTTTTACAAAGCTCTGGCTGATGATATTCGCTTAAAAACACTATTAATTATTGCAGTGGAAAAAGAAGTGTGTGTTTGTGAATTAATGATTGCACTGGATGAAGAAAGCCAACCTAAGGTTTCTCGTCACCTCGCACAACTCAGAAAGTCAGGCATTCTATCTGACAGAAAACACCAGCAATGGGTATTTTATTCAATTAATCCAACATTACCTGCCTGGATGAAACAAATTATCACATCAACAGTCGTTAATGAGCCGATTTTCATCGAACAAGAGTTAGCTCGATTAAATACGATGGGTGATCGACCGACCCGAGTGGCTAGCTGCTGCGAATAAGGAGATTAAATATGGGTATTTTTGAACGCTACTTATCTGTTTGGGTAGCGATATCTATTGCCGCAGGTGTGACATTGGGCGTTATCTATCCTCCGATTTTTGAAGCGATAGCAAAGCTGGAAGTCGCACATGTCAATATAGTCGTTGCCGTCTTCATTTGGGTAATGATCTACCCCATGATGGTTCAAATAGATTTCACAACAATTAAAGAAGTTGGCAAAAACCCGCAAGGGCTTGTATTAACCTTAGTGATTAACTGGCTTATCAAACCGTTTTCAATGGCGGCATTAGGTTGGTTGTTTTTTGAAGGACTATTTGCCGATTTTGTTTCACCGGAAACCGCGCAAGAATATATCGCAGGAATGATTTTACTTGGCGTAGCACCGTGTACGGCAATGGTATTTGTCTGGTCACAACTGACTAAAGGTGATGCAAACTACACGTTAGTTCAAGTTTCGGTTAACGATATCATCATGATTTTTGCGTTCGCTCCAATTGCAGGGTTATTGCTGGGAGTGACCGATATTCATGTGCCTTGGGGAACTTTGTTTATTTCTGTCGTCTTATACGTATTGCTACCCTTAATCGCAGGCGTACTCACCAGAAGAAGTTTAAACCGCTCAGGTCGTGATGAAACTGCAATTATCTCATTATTAGAAAAGCTAAAACCTTTTTCAGTCATTGGCTTGTTAGCGACAGTAGTACTACTTTTCGGCTTTCAAGCGAACACCATTTTAGATCAACCACTCAATATCTTGTTAATCGCGATTCCGCTGGTTATTCAAACTTATGGCATTTTCATTATTGCCTATTTTATTGCGGTAAAACTCAAGCTTAAACACAACATTGCAGGACCATCGTGCTTAATTGGCACATCAAATTTCTTTGAGTTGGCAGTCGCTGTAGCTATCTCTCTTTTTGGCCTCAATTCAGGCGCAGCACTGGCTACAGTCGTTGGCGTACTTGTTGAGGTTCCGGTTATGTTAAGTTTGGTTTGGTTTGTCAACCGCACTCGGCATTGGTTTGGAGAAGTCTAATGTTTGAGATTTTTACTCTGTTTGCCGATTGGGTCACTTTTTCCTTACTCGCACTTTCAGCAGATACGAAATTAGGTGATGCGACACACTTTTTTATCGAAGATGTCAGCAAGATATTCGCACTGCTACTCGTCTTGATTTATATCATTGCCTTGCTGCGTGCATCGCTTAATGTCGAACGTGTTAGGGATTATCTTGCAGGTAAAAATCGTGGAATCGGTTACCTCTTAGGCTCCAGCTTTGGTGCGATCACCCCTTTTTGTTCATGCTCCAGTATCCCGGTGTTTTTAGGATTTACCTCCGCAGGCATTCCCGTTGGCATAACCATGGCATTTCTGCTCACATCGCCCCTCATTAATGAAGTTGCCGTTCTGCTGTTAATGAGCTTACTGGGCTGGAAGTTCACCTTACTTTATGTGGTGATTGGCATGGCAGTGGGTATTTTAGGGGGCTTATTTTTAGACACCATTAAAGCCGAGCGCTGGTTGCAATCCTTTGCGGCAAAGGCACTGGCAAAAGGCCAGGCACAGCAAAAAAACACTTCAACCAATCCCGACACAATAAAAATGACCTTTGTCGAACGTCATGATTTTGCAAAAGCAGAAACATTAGAAATATTTGGCCGTGTCTGGAAATGGGTCATTATCGGCGTTGGCTTAGGGGCCGCATTACATGGATTTTTGCCCGACGGGTGGATTGAACAGCATTTAGGTGACGGTCAATGGTGGTCGGTTCCAGTGGCTGTACTAGTAGGCATTCCACTGTATTCAAATGCCACCGGCGTCATTCCGGTGATGGAAAGCCTGATCGTCAATGGCTTACCCATTGGCACGACCCTCGCATTCTGTATGAGTACGGTAGCAGCCAGTTTCCCTGAATTTATTTTGCTCAAACAAGTAATGCAATGGCGTTTACTGGCGACGGTATTTGCCATGTTGTTAGTGTCATTTACCCTTGTTGGGTGGTTATTTAACGCATTTTCTTCTTTTTTATGAGGTGATTTATGAAACAAATAAAAGTACTCGGTAGCGGCTGCACTAAATGTGTAAAAACCGCAGAACTGATTGAAAAAATAGCCAGTGAAATCAATGTCTCTGTCAATGTGTCAAAAGAAACATCGCCCGAGATAATCATGTCCTATGGCGTTATGAGCACACCCGCAGTTGTGATTGATGAGCAATTAGTCCATTCAGGCTCTATGCCGCACTCAGCACAAATCAAAGAATGGCTACAGGAGCAATCTTCATGACTCATCCTTTTGATCTGCTCAAACTTGATAATGGCGCTAGCTTTATCTTTACACCATGTCCCGGAACAAAGGACGTTGATTTAACAACGTCTGTAAAGCAATTAAAAAATGCAGGTGCACAAGCGATTGTTACTCTGATGTATGACGCAGAAATGAAGAAAAACGAAGCAGAAACACTTCCCCATGCGTGTAACGAACAAGGCATAAAATGGTTTCAGTTACCTATTTTAGATGACGATGCACCGAATGAAGATTTTGCAACGGCTTTCAAATGTCACCTTGATGACTTGCTATCTATTTTGCGCAATCAAGGCACGGTTGCGGTCCATTGCAAAGGCGGCTCTGGTCGCACGGGCTTAGTTATTGGACTACTCATGTATGAACTAGGCTACGACAAAACAGAGATTATTAACCAAGTACAGAAAGTACGCCCTAAGGCGCTTTCACATCCAGTTCAACTTTCTTTTTTCAATGCGTTTCAAAAAGTAGGGGCTTAAAAATGGCAATTAAAATTGGTATTAACGGGTTTGGCCGCATGGGACGATTAACACTTAGAGCCGCTTTTGGCTGGCAAGACGTAGAATTTGTCCAAATCAACGACCCTGCTGGCAACGCAGAAACACTAGCTCATTTGTTAAAGTATGATTCTGTACATGGCACCTGGTCACATGATGTAACTCATGATGAAAATAATGTGAAAATCGACGGTCAAGCTATTCGTGTAACGCAAAACAAAGCGATTAGCGATACCGATTGGCCTGAATGTGATTTGGTCATTGAAGCATCAGGCAAGATGAAGAAAACCGAGTTACTGCAAGCCTATTTAGATCAAGGTGTTAAGAAAGTAGTGGTCACTGCACCAGTCAAAGAAGAAGGCGTGCTCAATGTGGTTATGGGTGTTAACGACCACCTGTACGATGTTAAGCAACACGCCATCGTTACGGCAGCGTCTTGCACCACCAACTGCTTAGCTCCAGTCGTGAAGGTTTTACAGGATAAAATCGGCATCAAACATGGCTCGATGACAACCATCCACGATATTACCAATACTCAAACCATTTTGGATGCACCGCATAAAGATTTACGTAGAGCGCGAGCCTGTGGCATGAGCCTTATTCCAACCACCACTGGCTCTGCAACAGCGATCACCCATATTTTCCCTGAGTTGAAAGGCAAGCTGAACGGTCATGCAGTACGCGTACCATTGGCGAATGCATCGCTTACTGATTGTGTATTTGAAGTTGAGCGTCCTACAACGGAAGCTGAAATTAACGCTTGGATGAAAGAAGCGGCTGAGGGCGAGTTAAAAGACATTTTGGGCTATGAAGAAAAGCCACTTGTGTCAATCGACTATAAAACCGATCCACGCTCTAGCATCGTCGATGCGTTATCAACAATGGTGGTCAACGGCACTCAAGTGAAGCTGTATACATGGTATGACAACGAATGGGGATACGCGAACAGAACGGCTGAGCTTGCTCGTAAAGTTGGCCTATCAATTAAAGGATAATGTAATAATATGAAGCGCTTGGCATCATTATCAGACGATATAAAGCAGTACCTCGTTGTAACAGGTAACTACTGGGCATTTACCTTAACAGATGGCGCACTTCGCATGTTAGTCGTGCTTCATTTCCATGCGTTAGGCTATAGTCCGCTTAGCATTGCGATGTTGTTCTTGTTTTATGAAATCTTTGGCGTTGTCACCAACTTGGTTGGCGGCTTCTTAGGTGCTCGTTTAGGGCTCAATAAAACCATGAACATTGGCTTAGCCATTCAGGTTATTGCCTTACTCATGCTAGCTATTCCGGCTGAATGGTTAACCGTTGTGTATGTGATGATTGCACAAGCGCTTTCAGGCATTGCCAAAGACTTAAACAAAATGAGCGCTAAAAGCTCGATTAAGGCATTGGTTGCCGCAGGACAAGAAGGCACGCTGTTTAAATGGGTTGCCGTATTAACAGGCTCCAAAAATGCCCTAAAAGGCGTTGGCTTTTTCTTAGGTGGCTTGTTGTTAACCTTGCTATCCTTCAAGGGCGCAATGTTGCTAATGGCAGGTGTATTAACACTTGTATGGTGTTACAGCCTTTACGCCTTAAAAAGTGACTTAGGAAAAGCAAAGAACAAGCCTAAGTTTACCGATATTTTTTCAAAGAGTCGCTCAATTAACATTTTGTCGGCTGCACGATTATTCTTATTTGGTGCACGTGACGTCTGGTTTGTCGTCGCACTGCCTGTATTTTTATCGCAAGCATTTGATTGGGACCATTGGACTGTAGGTGGCTTCCTTGCGCTTTGGGTGATTGGTTACGGCATTGTGCAATCAATGGCTCCTAAGTTAATCAACTTCAAAGACAACTTATCTCCGGCAACCGAAACCGTAAAATGGGCAAGCTTGTTGGCATTAGTGACATTAGGTATCGCCTTATCATTATATTTTAGCTGGGAAGTTAAAACGGTACTCATTACCGGCTTAATGATATTTGGTGTACTGTTCGCCATTAACTCATCGCTACACAGTTATTTAATTGTAAGCATGGCAGATGCCGATGGTGTTTCCCTTGATGTTGGCTTTTACTATATGGCAAATGCGATGGGCCGTTTGATTGGCACAGTATTATCTGGCTGGGTTTTCCAGCTATACGGATTAGCAGCTTGCCTAGCCATCTCCTTTGCTTTTATTAGTTTAGCTGCTCTTATTTCCGCTAAATTGCCAAATATAGTCCCTCGATACCGCCCTTAGCGCATTTACCTTAACAAGGCATGAGTTTCAGATAGTTCTGTTCTACAGCAATCAGGTTACACTTCATGAACTCATGGAACTGAAGTCGCAGGTAATACAGAGTGCCAATTTGGTTACTTTAATGCTGTAAATCATTATTAAAGTAACCAATATAGAACATTATGACGAAAGTCATCTGTACTGAACTTTTCCTCTCAAGCGTTCTGACAGGACGCTCAATTATTCCCCGAAATTTCTTCCGTCGCCTCCTGACGCAGTTTCTGGGTATCCATTCCGTTTAGCCTTTCAATAGCTCTTTCTGCGGCACTCTGACGATTTCCATCCACGTTTAGCGTACTTCCTGAGCCTGTGAGTCTTTCCAGATCCAGTGACGGTACTTCGGGTAGGTTGCCCGTGATCGACAAGATACCTATCCATTCATCCAGATTAACTTGGCTCCAATCCACCTGGTTTAACTGACTCGCGGTCAATCCTTCACAGTTGGGAGATTTCGCACTGCCCCAGCCAAGGCCCAATTGCGGACGCACTTGCTCTTGAATGATCCGTGAAAGCGGCGAAGTAAAGCAGCAATATGATTGCCGTTTCTCAACACAGGCACCTAAGAACTTAGACTTGCAGTAAGAGCCCACATAGTGGCAACTCTTCAATACCCGCTTAGCGTTCATCTCAAACTCACTCTGCTCACATTTCCAGATAAGCTGAATGAGGATCATGGTGACTGAGTAAATCATGTAGGCCGTCATAACCGTACTCAGAACCGCGCCCGCAGCGCCCCCTAGGGCAAAGTTACCACCCGAAACAACACCATCGGCTCCAACCGCGCCACCAACGTTGCTAAACAGTGCCGATTGCGCCCCCGAACCAAAGGTCGTACCTACCCATTCAGCCGTTTTGTTGGTCAACACCTGCATGAAGCCAGTCGCAGCTTGCTCCGCTCCCGCGCCAGCAGCCGTTGATGGCCCAGCCCCCATGAGAGAGTCCCATGCAGACACAAAGGGCTCTTTGACCGCACTCCAAGTACTGGTGATTGGTTCCCTGAGCGTATTCCAGGAACCATAGATTGCCGAAGACGGATTCATAGCCATGACTGCCGTATCAAGCTTGTTGACCGCCACTATCATCGTGATGTAGTCCGATAGCGACACGCCACTTGGCTTTTCACAGCAATCCACTATACCGCCAACGGCTTTTTTGCATTGGCCAGCATTACCTTTAAAAACCGTACACTCAACGTTGTCTTGGCCATCAGCGCCCGTGCATGACATATCATTGGTCATAAACTGCGCCGCATTAAGCATTGCAGCGGCTTCTGCAAAGTTAGCCTGCTTGATTGACTCTGGCTCTAAACAATCTGTGCCCATACAGCGAACTGGCCCCTCACAGTTGTATTGAGTTTCCATTCGTGCATTTTGCACTTCGACGCTTTGTCCGCAGTCATACACCAAACTTTGGATATAGCAGAAGCCTTCATGACCAGCCCCGCCTTCAGTGCATTCGGTTCTGACGTACTGGCAGGCCGGGTTTTGCTCTAGCGCGGCACACGTATTGGTGGTCGTGTTTTGTCCGTTATTGACGATGGTTTGTGTATTACCATTGGCATCTACCCAGCTATCTGAGCTGCCCATGTTGAACTCTGGGTGAACAGTCGAAGCATTGTAGGTCGCTCTTGCCCTCCAGCATGAGAGCCCCAGTCCATCAGAGCTGCCACGACTGGTTAAATGAGCAGGAGACGAAACAACCGTCGGATAAAGGCTTCCAAGATTGGCCAACTCGCCACTACCAACTGTTAACCCGTCGATTCGTTTTATGCCCGTATCCAAACACTGCCACTGCACCGCAGTAAACTGATCCGTTTGCATCAAGCATTGGTCTATGCCCGGATCACTTGATTGATGAACAACGTCTTGCTTTAAGTATTTGCCAGAGAAGGTCATGGAAGCGCTCAGTTTCGCAGGAGCCAAGCACTTCTGAACTTCTCGGCTGCAAGTATCGAAATCGACTTTGTTCCAGCCGGTTTCACATCTGGAACGAGTGACTTCCTGAGGTTCATGCCACGAAATAATCGACCCATTAACGACCTTGCACAATGAGCCAACCAAGGTTCCTTTTGGACAGGTCATTTCAGGGTACTTAATGGACGGTTTCGTCTCAGTCACCGTCTCCTTATTGCCCGTCAATGAGAGTGTCGTTTTCCAACCATTTGCCTTTGACGGCGACTCGGTGATTTTTATCTCAGTATTTTGATTATCAAAAATCCTCAGTGTCGCGTTTCCAGTTTGCATAGTACTGCTGTGCTGTGGAACAAAGCTGAGCGTTTCAGAGCTAAAGCAACCGCGCTCAATGGACAAGCTTTGTTGATGTGTTTCGGCGGATACACGTCGCTCTAACTGACACTGAGTAAGCGTGCTGATCTTCTCGCACACCTGGTAATCCGGTACATGCTTGGTTTCAGTAAATGGCGTAATCGTCTGGGTAGGCTCACAGGCCTCAAAACTACTTGGCATAAGGTTGGATACCACACACTTTGGATCGCTGGTTTGCAATCCACAGTCATAGGTATCGGTAAAACGAATGCATTCACCTTTATCATTGGTTTCGGCACATTCTGACGACATGAATCCACAGGAAGGATTCGCTTCAAGCACTTGGCAGGCCTGATTTTCAATCCCCTTATAGCTTTCATCATCCACACTGACTTGTACACGCCGACACAAAGGCGATATGCCAGCCACAGGGCTTGGAGCAAAGTAGGATTCACAAACTGAAACACCATTGACCACCGTACATCCGTTGGTTGAAGACGGCTGATCCGTACATTGAATGCTGTAGTCAGAAAACTTAGCCGGGATATCCGCTGCTTGTTCAATACAGGATTGTGGCGACCAACTATCATTCATCACCACCTTGGTTGGATCAAAGCGCACCTTGATGCGTGCATACCCCTCACCACTACCCGTAACCGATACGCGAATTTTTACCGGCACTTCTAAACCGGGCTCTACCGCTTTTAGCTTGGCAGTGAGATCGGTATTTGGATTGCGCTCCCAACTGGTACTGAGCTCGCAGCGGCCAGCCGTTTCTGGTGGAAAGTTATTGTTCGGCCCAGACCAGACTTTCTGATCGCCAAGCCACACTTGCATGTAGTCATCCCATTTGGCGTACTCAAGAACGGCTGAGGTAATCGCATCGGGGTTCACGACTTTGAGTGTGATGGCCTGTTCAAACACTTTACAACGGCCACTCCAGTAGTTGTCGCCAATTCGTCCAATCCAAACTTCAAGACATCCCTCACCACAAGAGCGAAGGTTCATTGGTCCTGAAACATGCTCAATGATGCCAGCCGTGTAATCGTGAGTAATAGTGCAGCTGTTAACCGCTGTATTGAGCCTGTCGCATTGCTGGTAATTTGGGCTGCCTTCACCTTGAGACTCACAGCCGGGGAAGCTTTGGGTTAATAGATTGGGGTCAGTTTGAACCGCATCAGTTAATGCCCAAAGCGGATCATTGACCATATCTGGCCGAGACCTGTCTTTGATTTGCTGGAGCGAGCGAAACGCCTCACCCGTAGCGCCATTTTCGGATGCCATGCTCTCTTGGCGCTGCGTCCCCAATTGATTCATGCTGGCATCAGAGCCATAAACGCCCGTTAAGACATCCAATGAGCCCTGATCCATACCAGGGAAAAGCTCTTGCAAGTTAATGGACTCATTACCACTGCCATTCGGCACCGACAATGTATTGCCATTGAGTGCGGGCATCGTCCAGTTTTGCAGCAATTGCTTACCTTCTTGTTGTCCGCTTAGGCCGGCTTGGCGCTGCACATCAGCGGCCACACCATGTAAGGGCAAGCACGCCATAGTGATTGATAAAACACCCGCTAAAACTCGGGTAAAAAGTGTTGGTTTCATGGTTAACCTCCCGAGTTACAGCAGTCTTGCCAGCGCCACAAAATGTAGAGCGCATCTTCACCGGCACCGGGGATCGTTCGCCACTCTCCCCATTTCATGGTGCTTTCACCGATGACATGCGCACTTTCAGTTTCCGGTACAGGGAAGAACATACTCATCTTGTATTGGGATTTCGGTAGCATGGGTTCGATAACAGGTCGGCATAGCGCACTGTTCCCCATTGTTCGCCTAGCAAGACCACGCCTGTGTTGAGCCGCGATTGCACGCGCCGCTAAATGGCTGGTATTTTCAGCTAATGAGCCAAAGGCTAAGGTGTGGCCAGATAACGGGTAGAGATGGCCCCAACTGCCAGCACACCAAAACAACTGGTCGATGGGTTTACCAAGCGTTGATGAAGCAGCGTCAGCGGTACAAGCTGATATAGCCAATGGATTGGCAACGGCAGCCGCTTCAGGCTGAGTAAAAAAGGCCAGTTCATCGTTCAGCCATGTTGGGTCCAATTCCGACAAATACATCAAGTCAAAGTCCATGTAACCATCGGCATTGCAATTGCCATCCATGAACAAATCGAGCATGACCAAAAGCGGAAAGGCATAATAATGGTAATGGTAGAAAGCAAGATCACCGGTATCGTATTCACCCTCACCGTGACCACCTTGCAATCGCCTATCACCTAACGGTAAGCGAATCCCTCCCAGTGAAGGTGAACAACCTGGCGTTCTGACCAGTTCAATTAAACGCGCTGGCTCCCACATACTGGTAACAATACCTGGCCTTGGCACGCCTAAGTTGTCTTCACATAAGCAAAATGACTTATTTGATGCGCCGCTTGGGACATTGCCAGAGCCAAGAGGAAGACCGGCAACCCGGATAGGAAAAATGCATGACCAGCAAACATCCGTCAGCAACTTGCCGGACAATAACCCCGAGTCTGGGCAAGTCAATTCGGCTTTTGCAGGAATAGATGCGCTTAGGGCAAACATGACAACGAGAGTCCGCATCAGGCGATACGTATTATTGAGCTTTTGCATGAACAAGCTCCTTTGCTGGAATTTCTTCTATTTCAAACGCGAGTCCCTTTGCTTGAACAAACGATGGGGTGACTTGCAAATCAAAGCGCTGCTTTAGCGAGGCATTGAGAAGATAAACCGGACTGTCCAATGTCTTTTCGAGCGCATTGAGGCTATTCCAACCTTGAGCACGGTCGAGCTGCGTGGTGATAAGCGTAATGCGGCGCAGCGTCCTATCTTGGCCCTCAAGCCAATGCGCTACTGCGTCCACTTCTTCAGCGTTCGACGCATTAAACACCACGAGCTGCTGAGTAAATGGCAAGGCTTTTAGCGGGTTAATACGCGTTCCCGCTGGGATCAATGTTCGGCCATTGGCATCCAATAGTGGCCGCTGCATGACGATGGTTGGATCAACCGTTCTTATCCGATACTGCGTGGCTTTGGGTAACTCAGTAAATGTTTGGCGAGACCAGAAACGCTCAATGGCTTTTTTCTTTAACGCTCCCAAGTCAATCGACTGTAAACGCTGCATCGCTACTTGCATCAAATCCGGTTCTAAAATCGAATGAATAGGACCGCGTTGACCCAATGAACCGGTATTGCCTGTTTCAATTTGACGCTGCAACCAGTCCTTGCTGTAAACCCCTAGTGCACTTGCAGTCACCTTGTCATCTTCTATGCGGAAAATGGCAGGCACGCTAGTCACCCGCCAGTGTACAAAGGCTTTCGGGTCGATTCGAACCTGAGGAACAGGATCAAGCCCCGTCATCAGGGTATGCCAATCACGGATAGCTGCCCCCAAGGTCTTTCCTTCAGGAATTCCCCGAAACAACACAATAGCGCCGGTAGCACTGGCCTCTTTAAATAGCTGCTTCAGTGAGGAATCTCCCAGTGAGGACGACGCAAATATCAACCATTCATCGTCGTGTTTGAGCGACGCAGGTTGTTCAATCGGTGAAAAAGGCTCGATAAATTCAGATGAACCATCCACAGCACTTTGTAAAATGCTGCGGCTCATTTCGACGATCTTTTTGTCCTCGTCAGACAACGGATAAGGCTCTTGTGCCCAGGACACTTGCACCCAAGCCAATGGAGCAACCAACAAAAATAAGAGGCATAGTCTTCTCATCATCCACCTCCTACCAAAGCGGCCAAGCGCGACCGACAATCTGCTCGCGCTTAACGGCATTCCAATAACGGGAGTCGAAACTCGTTGCGGCCTCACCAGAAAACCAATACTCGTTTTCTTGCAGCGTCAATGAGCGGCTAAATTCTGTTTCAGCCACACCAAGACGCTGGGCTAATGCCATGCCGGTAGAGACTTCAGCACCGTTCACCAGCACATGCTCAGGCGTCACCTTGACTTCATCCCCTGGCATCCCTGTTAGGCGTTTCAGCATCCGAGTACCGTCGTTATATAACGGAGCGAGTCCTTTTGAATGGAAGGCATACAAACCATCCTTAACGGGCTCTTTATTCCATAAGTCAATCAGATACACCGTGGTATCAGGCAGACAGCGCTCTTGCTGGGTATCAATACCTATTCGGTAGCGCATCATGGCGTAGGTGCCTACCAAGGCCATGATTAACGCAAGAACGGTCAACCGAATGAGATATGGCCGCCAAGGCATTCTTTTACGGAGTATCTGCATGAGACACCTCCTTTGAGCCTACTGGCACGAAAACAGAATCATCAGCGCCAACCACCGCTTGGGCATCCAGCACGATAAAACCGGCTGCTTTTAACTTTTCAATTTGCTGATTGGTCTGAAGCAACCTGGATTCGATGTCTTGTTCGCTGGCATTAGGACCCAGTGACAACACCGCATCCCCAAAATCCACGACTGCAATGGGCGTACTTAACGCCAACTGGCTGTGGATGGGTTCGAGTGTTTTCATTAAGAGCCAGCTGGTCATTAAACCGCTACCAGCAATAGACAAAGTAATAGAGGCCATAAATGGCCAAAGCGTGGACTTATTCATAGCCTCGCTCCTTCAACAACTGAGAGATGGCATCAGCAACAGAAAGGCCTTTGCGCGTTAACTGCTTAATCGCGTTTACATCTTCTGCACGGGACGAGTACAACAGCTTGTGAAACGGATCGACGATAAGGCGGCCAATCCCGGTGCCCATTTCGGTAATAAAGAAAATTTCGGAATAGACACCCGTGACGGTATGAACGGTTTTCAGGTATTCGTAGCCGCCTTCACCTAGTGGCAAGCGACCTTCTTTTTTGAGTGCGTTGATGGTTTCAGCTTTTTGGCCAAGCAGGTACATATTGGCCGAGTTTTCAGCGATGGCTTTACCTGTTGGGCTGTCATACAAATCGTTGACCGACTGCGTTACCGTTACAGCACTGCCGCCATATTTTCGAAATCGACGGTAACCCGTCTCGATGAACTTACCGACATCACCTTGAGTCAGCAGATCCCAAGCTTCGTCAATGAACACAATCTTGCGTCGATCCCGCTCACCTAAGTACATCTCTTGTTGGATTTGGTAGATAAGCTGAAGCAACACCACTTGTTGTAGATGCTTACGCCCCTTGAGTTCTTCTAACTCCAAAACGGTGAAACGGTTTTTGAAGCGAATATTGTTGTGGCCATTAAAGAAGCGGCCATATTCGCCCTTTGTCGTAAACGGATAGAGCTGCTCACCCACGTCTTGCACACGACGGTCTTCATGATTTTTTAAAGCCTCTGCCACATCATCAACTAACATGGCACGACCTTTTTTCTCCCACAGTTCACGTGTCTGACGCTTTAGATTGGCCATCTGAAAATCGGTTAATGACTGCGTAGGTGCGGCCATTGCGGCCAATAACCCAACCAGTACATCCGCTTCTTCGTCATAGTCCTCAACGATTTCAAACGGATTTAAGCAAATGCCACTGTCCCGCCCGAACTGTAAGAACTCTCCGTCATAGACTTCACACAGCTTTTCATAAGAGCGGCCAACATCAATCACCCAGCATTGCCCGCCTTCAGATAAGTAGGAAGAGATGATTTCGTTCACCAGGAAAGACTTGCCCGACCCTGATTGCGCCGCGATGCAACAGTTGTAATTACTGCCCGAGTCATAAAGGGACACACTCATGATCTGGCCATTGCGGGAAACAAAGTTAATCACCGGCGTGCCCGTGCCTTTCCAATCTGCAAACAAAGGCAATAGCGGGATCACATGCCGTGTCGCCATGGTCTTGAATCGAAACAAGTCGTTCATCGCCTGGCGATCAGCACCAAATGGCAAAGCATTCAGGAATATGGGCAAACAGAAGTACTTGTCTTCCATCAGTTCAAATCCGAGTTCTTTGAAATAGGTTCGAGCATTTGAAACAGAACTGATGGACGCTTCTTCCGTTGGTGAAAACAGCGTTAAGGTCATATTTGCCCGAATAGGACGATCACCTTCTTGCAAGGCTTCAAAAAGAACATCAAATCCCTTTTTCTTGGCTGCAAGCACCGGCACAAACTTGAGCATCGGGCCATAGGCCTGATTGACCGCCCATTGACGCTTCGTCTCTAGACGAGATCGCATCGCCTCGGCTGAGGGAAAGTGAATGGTGACATTCAGCAAAAAGCTTCCGCGTAAACCGCGACTACCCGTCATCATATCGCCCGCAAAACTTGCGGCATGACCAAACCAGATCCGCTCAGGCAAGCGCTTAAATGATAAGGTTTTAACTCGGTAATCACCCAGCATCAGCCCTTGGCTATCCACCTTGATAGCTCGGTCATAATCCAACACTTGCTCTCGAAGTGGTTTATCTGCCTCACTGCGGATTGGTGATGGATTGCGCCAAGAAGCATCTTTTCCCCAGTTAAGCTGAGCACTTAATGCCGCGAGCCAATTTCGGTCAGTCATCTCAGTGACGCGAAAACCAACCGTTGACAGCGCTTGCGAGAAAGAAGCCCGCAGCGCGGATGCTCGACTCAATTCACGTTCAGTCGGCATAGGACTTTCCAAAGGCAATTTGCAGGTGACGATCAGTTGAAAGTTGCGCACCTGAGTCTGGGTCGATTCTTCTATCGGTTGAACCGTGCCCCCATCGAGGAAATCCGCACGTTTGCGTATCGACGCCCTAAGCAATGGATCGGATTGACGATGCCGTAAGCCCATCATGCGCTGAAGGTCGGTTTGAATATCAGGGGATGCGTATAGGCCAAATTGCAGCAAAGTGTCTTTTGGCCAGTCGTTGTTAAGTAGAACATTAACCCTGTCTGCAACAGACTCATCACCACCAGGCAATGGGTCACATAGAAAACCAAAGCCAACACTCTGGTCTTCCATGAAAAACAGTTGCTCATCGTCTGAATAGGCCAATACTGGCAACAGCTCTGAAGCGCGTTGCCCTGAATACAGAGAGGCTTTCATTAACGCCCCTCCAACCAAGCAGAAAGATCATAAGGACGGCCTCGGCTGATGCGACCATCATTGGCGACGATGAAAGGTACACCTTGAATGCCCAGAATTTGAGCCGTCACCAAAGTACGCTGCATTGGCTCCAAGTTGCAGGCATCATCCTGTTCTAGGTTACCAATCCGGCCATTCAGCAATGCATCTGTGGCCGCTTTTTTGTCACGCGCACAGCCAAGCTGGCGAACCTGACGCTCTGAATCAGGACCAAGCACTGGCACAGGGAGTATTTGGAAGGTGTATTCTTTGGTTAACGGTAAAGCTTGTTTCAAAAGCTCATGGCAGTGCGGGCATCGTGGGTCAACAAAGACCACCACTTTCTTTTTGCCTTCGCCCAGCGTCAGTGGGTTCAAATCATCCATTTTTAAGCCAAGACGACTTAAGTCCAGCGTGTTCCCCGCTTCACGAATTTCTTCAAGGCTGGTAAGCGGCTTTTTGGACCAGGCATCATAGAGCGTGCCATCAATGACGAACCGGCCACTGTCTGACATGAAAACAATACGGCCATTGCTTTCGACCGCTTTCATACCCGTGACAGGTAAAGAAACCATGCCGTCAATTTTGCCAACGGGCGACACTTCAGACACAGGTTCAGCTTGAACCAAAGGAGACAGCGCAAGCGCCAGAATGATTGGAGATAGTTTTCGCATGAGGAGTCCTCGTTAATGTATATCGAGGCTCCAGTCTATGCAGTTGTCCTATGTGGACTCGGTTAGATAGATTGAAGAATTTGTCGTCTTGCTAAGCAGCACCAACACCAAATCTTAATGAAAACAATCACACACTAAAATAACTCAATTGTCTCTCATATACTTTTGCAAAGTTTTTTGATCTACCTTCAATGCTTCTGCGGCTTTAACCCATGTACCAAATTGCTTTTTGGCAGCTGTTGCAAATTCCTTATGAAACGCTTTCATTAACTCATCCTTAGTTGTCTTGGATAAATCACCAAATGCAAACCTTGTGTCAGGACTATCCTCCTGGATAACAGGCTCGCCCAACGCAGCTAATGAGCTAGAGATTGCCGACTCTGTAGTTTGGGAGCTCAAAAAAGCACAAGACATGTATGCCAGCTTTTTTAGGTCACGTAAGTTACCTGGTAAATATGCCGAGTTAAAAAACTGGATTAATTCACTTGACACCGGAGCTTCCGCAGGCAGATTGGGGTTAACATTAACTTCCTGCCAGATTCTTTGCCAATCCGACAGAATATCTTCTCTGCATGCACGAAGTGGAGGTATTGTTATTGTGAGCATGGATACACGATCAAAGAAATCAGCATCGAGTATCGTTGCCAATTGCTCAAGTGATTTATTACTCGCACAAACTAGCTCGAAGTCAGATGCTTCCTCAGTGTCACTTCCAACAGGGCGAAAACTGTGATGGTTATCTTGAAGCACTCGAACCAGCTTTCGCTGAACCGAAGTTGGTAAATCTTGAATCTCATCCAAAAACAAAACTTTTCCATTTGCTTCTTTCAAAAGTCCATTGCGATCCTTTTCCGCCCCAGTGAAGGCACCTTTTACGTGGCCAAACAACATACTATCAACCACTTGAGAATCTAGTCCTCCACATGCAAGCGTAACAACCTGCTTTTGCTTTACCTTACCGACAACGGTTTCAATTAGCCTCGTTTTCCCTGTACCACGTTCACCCAGTACAAGTAACGGAGCTTTGGGAACACAAGAGAACTGCTTTAACGTTTGTAATGCATCCTGCCTTGCTTTTGATTTAGGGTCTAAATCGTAAAGGGCGTAACCGCCCTCTGAACTTGAAATAGCAGAGATCTCTGCCAAATACGTATTTACACTGAAATCAACTTTGGCAATGCTGGTTCTTTTGGTATCGGGGTTATATTGTGATGACCAGAGGATTGTTTCGCGTGGAAAATGCCCCCGAGCATGAAGAATCAACCAAACCGCATGCATCGCCGGAGTTCCCGGCGATACATTGATATGAAGATTCTGTTCAAGCTTTAGCTCTGGAATAATCTCAGACTCTATTGCGTGATAAATTTCGTTATGATCAGCTGGGTTCTCGATAGCTACAGTTCGAAAGGTAATCTGTATATCGCCAAATTCATGCTCTTTGTACAGACTGTTATCCCCAGCTGACTGAGTAAGAACAATTACTTTGCCAACATAAACTTTACGATTCTTAAGCCGCTTTAACGCTTCGTCTAATACCTCAACCCCAGCTCTTTTTGAGTGCCAACAAAGCAGTGTGTTTTTGTTATCCAAAATTACGCCTCCAATACAATTCGGGCGTTTGGCAATTCACTTTGCTTCAGCCTTTTTGCCATGGCAAGTTCGTATTCTTGACGAACTGTAATAGCTAACTGTTTTTTTGTCAGTCGAACAACCTTTGGCTCATAACTCTCTCTAGGCGATCCTGAATCCTGCTTCTTAGAAGTTTCATCCTTAGCCGTTAAAGGTTTGAAATACTCTGGACTGGCGTTAGTGATAACTGGCGGCTCTATACGCCATTTATACTCAATCTTGTGCGATGTTTTTTCCCGCCAGTTTGCATTGGGTATTTTTGGGTGCTTATCCATATCAGACAAACAATCTGCTTTTATAGGTGATAACTCAACAATGTCTACTTCGCTGACTGAGTACCTCTTGAATGTATTATTTTCCCAAGCTTCAAAACCACCAGAAATCATCCCTAGACTCATGTCGATGCTCAATTCATTGTGGCTATTAGTTAAAAACATATCTAAGCAGTTCATCAGCTCTTTTACCTGAATACCGGTGAGTTTTACGCCTAACTCAAAGCCTTGATCCATACCATGCGCTTGAAAATTGGCCGACATCACCATGCCATGCATTCCATCTACTACAATCGCTTTGGCGTGTAGCCATTTAAAACACATCACCGATGCACCAGCCTGTTTCATAGCCAACAACGCTGGCATGGCTGCGGGTCTTTGGCGAGATAGAATGGTGACTTTTAGCCCCGACTTCGCACGTTCACATATTGCTTTTACAAGCTGATGGTCCTCTTGCCATCCAAAACTTGATATGATGAGTTCATTTTCCGCTTGATTGATCAACGCTAATGCGTGTTTCCTAATTCGAGCGTCTTCACTCGATGTGACCAGTATTTCAGTTAATTCCCTTGGGTATCTGACATTGCCTGGAGACTTATATGCTGAGAATTCACCACGGCTTGTCATATGGTGCTGCGCACTCTCGAAGATTGCCCAACGGAACACATTCACGATCTCAGCTATTTGATGGCGTGAAAGCGCGACCCCCAACTCTTCATTTCGTAAAAGTGCTTCTTCTGTAAGGTTTGCCGTTAAAAGCAACCCTTTAGCATTACCAGTGTCATGTAATGCGTCTATAACAACGGCTTTTGCGTGGAAATGCGGCGCAGATGCAAAGTGAACATGTCCAGACAATTTGTTTAACATTTCCTTATGCTGCACAAGACACTTCTTACCAAAGTCATCGTCAGGCACATCGCCATCAAGACGAGTCTCACATGCCAATAGTATGTACACACGAACTTTGCGCTTTGCAGCTTTTAGGACAGCAGATTCGACATTCTCATCAGCAAGTAAAAACGTACTAAGAATAACCGAGTGCTCAGCATTATCGATTAATTCGACAACTCTTGATTGCAGCTCATTGCAGAACAAAGAGCTATTAATAGGTTGCGGATCAGATACCTGTTTAGGTAAAACAGGCAAAAGCACAGGGGGCAACTTGGTATTTGATTGATCAACAATCTTAGTTTCAGTCTTAGTAAACTTTTCAATTAAATTCATCACTATTATTCCTTATAGGTTCCAATCATGGGCTGCAATGACATGCCAGGTATGCTGATTTTGCTGGTCTTCTTCAGTCCAAAACTGATTTGCCAACTCAGCCCTATCAGGTAGTGTGAAATTCCAACTTTTAAAAGGTTCGAGTGCTTTTTCTCTCCAAACTTGGTACTTGCTATTAGTGGCATACATATTGATATTTTTCTCTAATCTCCATTCAGCCCACTTTTTAGCATCCAATTCAGTCAATGCTGATATAGAAATATTGTGTAACTTCATCGCATCAAACGAGCCCAACTTGTGAACAGATGGTCTTTTTACGCTTACCGAGCGCTTCATATTGATTCGCTCAGATTCAGTAGTATTTTCGAAAACCACTGACAAGATTTCAGTTTGCTCATCCCATTGTTCAAGCAAGCCCTCACTATGCAGAAGTACTTTCAAAACTTGCTGACGACTGATTGGTTCAACCCGACGTGAAAATATAAGATCCTTTCCGCGCTTCACATCGACATTGCCTTCAGTCACATTCCACTCGATGTAATACGGTTTTCCTTGCGGTGAGATGCGCTCACCTTTGAGTTCAATTTTGTCAACGCGTACTTCCGAACCTCCACCTATTGGTTCAACCTTCAGGCCACGAACGTCTTTGACTAGTTGAGGAACCTCAACGAGTCGCTTTGCTCTTTCATTTAGCTCATTTCTGTTTTTTCCAAGTCCGATCGACGCTGCACTAGGCTCTGTGTGCGCATCAATAGTAAGAAGTGGATGAGGCAATAAAGGCTCATGACAAACGCAAAGGCTCCAACACCCATCTTCTGGCACTAGGATTTGATCTTTCTCAAGAGCAATCAGTCCTGATTCAGTGAGCCTGTATTGGTCTCGATTAGACTCAGCAAGCCCATATAATCGACATATGTTTAGTAACCTATCAGCAACGACACGACGTCCGATTTTGTCCCCAAATAAATGCTCGGAGCACTCAGCAGAACTCGCATTCGGATAATCTTGAAGGAATTGCAGCACGCAGTTAATTTCTGGACGGCTATCTGCCAGCGCGATTTCACCCTGTATGAGCCAACTTTCAGTTTTAATTTCTCGTTTTAGTATGATGTCCTGGTTCATAGTGCCTCCTGTGATTCAGTCTCGATTGTTGTAGACCAGTAAGAATTGCTGGCAAAAGTACCTAACACACCCGATGCCTTTTGCATTGCAGGGCGGTTTCCGTACACAATGAGCTGATGCTTGGCCCTCGTAATTGCCACATTCAAGCGATTTGGGCTTTCAAGAAAACTCGTGGGATGGTTATTTGCGAAACTAAGCATGACAAAATCAGCCTCATGCCCCTGAAAACGGTCTACGGTACATATCTGAATATCAATATACGGTGAGGATTTTTCACCTCGATAGAAATGCCTTACTCCGTGATGATTTCCCGTCCACTTTCGTAAAGCTCGACGTATAGCTCGCTCTTGAGCCCGATAGAATGCCAAAACAGCAACTTCCCAAGGCTTTTGTTGGTTTTTCTCAACATTTGGGTTTGATTTTGCCCAAGAATCAAAGCGACTTAATTCTTTTAATATTTCTTCTACTTCAGCGGTGATTTCACCTTCTTTGCCTTTTCGACCTTT
Source organism: Cycloclasticus sp. (assembly GCF_019090545.1). Lineage (NCBI taxonomy): Bacteria > Pseudomonadati > Pseudomonadota > Gammaproteobacteria > Thiotrichales > Piscirickettsiaceae > Cycloclasticus > Cycloclasticus sp. The sequence goes on from NZ_JAHRVT010000033.1 coordinate 64,816, forward strand.
AACATCGTGCCATATACAACGATGTGAGCCGCTTCGGTATCCCCAGTCCCGCTTTTCAGCTTGGCCATCAGGACTTTGCAGTGCTTTTTCATGGTATATATGTACTCGGGAAAACTCGGCAATGTCTGGATGCATTCTGTGCTGGTAACTAAGCCGTATTTGTCGTTGTTCCAAAACACTGGCTGGAAGTCCATCAGACAGAGCGGTGCCTTGTTTCTGATACTCTGTTCGTTCAAATCCAACTTGTAGTGATTCAAGGATAGAAGGCAGTGCGATCCTACGTACCCTGTCTATTGCAGTGAACGTATCTTTTTCTGAGTCAAATGGTAGTAGCGCTTTGATATCTTCCTCTAACTTATTAACAGTTTTAGAACTTCCGTTAGATTCTGTATTTAGGCGCTGTTCGTACATACGAGCCAGTCGCCACGCTAACTGGGATTCCCAGCTATCGGACTCGGTCTTGATTTTTGTACGAGTTAATCTCGAATGCGCTGCAAGTCGCATTTCTAACTTTTCCGGTAACGCAGGCAGCCCCCTTATGGTCGTCAAATCCAGGGGTAGGTGATTAGCATTCTGAGCGATGAACGCTGACGAACCAAGGACTACTGATGCGTAAGGGAGATCTGTCTTCGGACCTTTAGATGATGCAACCAATACATTTTTGGACTTTGCTTGCTGATGATAAAATTCAATTTTCTTTTCATCGTCAGTGCAAACCAAGGATACTTCTCGTTTCTGAATATTGATTTGTCGAGCAGAGAAAATATCTGCGCATGCTTCTCGCTGATAACTATCCTGTAAACATGGCTGCAAATTTACTTCGGTAGCTTCATCATCAACATAAGGTGAAAGCTGTTTTGGGTCTCCCACCATGATCCAACGCTTGGCAAGTACCGCTGGCACCAAAAACTCTTGAAAAGTTGTTTTTGATGCTTCATCAATAATCATCACATCGAAGATTGGCGATGTTGATTGTTTATTTTTGATATCAGGATGCTGAAGCAAACCAATAGTTGTCCCGCAAACTAAATTCGCCGCTTCAAGAACAAGACGCTCAACAATATGTTTACCTTCACCGACCTTACTTTTAAGTAACTTCTGACTAACTGAAATGTGCGGTTGTTGCTGAAGATGTTTTAGCAATCTTGTGCGTTCAGTTTTAACAAACTCTTCCAATTGCCATGGCTTTGCCTTTTGAGAAACGCTTGATTTATCTCCAATCCGTACAGGTAACACCATGTCGCGATAAATATTTTCTTCAGACATCATTCGTTCAAGAACATTGTCAACAGCAACGTGTGTTGATGCACAAAGTAAGATCCGCTTACCTCGCTTTATTAATTGAAGAATCAGTTCGCAAATGGCTGTAGTTTTGCCAGATCCTGGGGGGCCTTCAAGGAAGGCAAAGTCTGGTGTATTGAGTGCAATATTTACAAACTCACGCTGCTGAGATGTTCCCTCTCTTGCTCCATCGGTAAGAACGTAGTAGTCATCGTTAAATAAGTGCTCATCATAAGGAACATTCGGCCACTTAGCATGATCCTTACCTTCAAACAGCCTCAATAGCGGAAGATGGTGAATAGAAGGGGTGTCTTGTAAGCTTTGTAATGAATTAATCTGACACTTTAACTGGTATGTGTTTGGACGAATAACCAAATAGTCGTGGTCAGGTAAACGATCCAATAACAAGCTGTCATTCTCTACATTTCTATCCAGGACTGAAATTGCGTTGGATTTATTGAATCCAACATTGCTTTGTGATTTCCCAGTCAAATGCCAACCATAACCGTCTGGACACTCATACGACGACAGCCCATTGCCTAATTCACTCGCAATTTCGTCCGCGTGCTCCTCAGTTGCATAAGCCATTTTAGGTTTACCGTGACTTCTACAATTTGGGCATTCTCTAGCGGCACTACCCACGGCTTTCCATCTAGCGGGGCTTGCTTCGTATACCGTGTCGGTACTTTCATCTAAAAAGAGCTTTAAGTTCTTTTCGAAATCACCGCAGTTATCGGCAGGCTCAACTAATTGTATCCATACTCCACTTTGAGCATCGTCCAGCTTTTCCCAAGCTATCGCTTTAACAGCCTTCGTACTTTCCAGGTATTTTCGAGTGGTGTCTAAATACTTATAAAAGTCACCAAGACCACTCACTGCTTTACTAAGCAGGATGTCTGGCCTGTGAATTCCTAAGTTTGCGTATCTTAATAACGCCATGTTTCGTCCTTTGATCGAATAAGTTGTTCATCCTAAATATCAAGCATCGTGCCAACAACCTTCGATTCAAAGGCCTTATTAATTGCGCACCACCGAACAAATAAAGGTTTTTATAGGAAGGTATTTTTCACACCCTTTGGGTAAATTTATAACCCATAAGCACCATTTTGTACATCACATAACTCTCATGAAGCCAAGACAATGAAAAGAACCCAAACAACTTTACTTTGGCTACTTCTAATTGAAACGCCGTCATGATAAACGGGTACGGGGTAGGATGACGCCCAAGCCGTCAGATATCTGGCCGCTTGGGCGTTTTTGTTGTTATAAGGAGCCCAGTAAAACCGCGCTGATTGCTGGAACGGTTGTGCCAATGACTTCTTGAGTGCTGGCAACGATAGGTAAGGTTGCAGACATAACACTTTTATCGCCTACAAGCGATGACAGAAGCGCCGTTGCTAGCCAACCGGTTTAGCTGAGCCCGTTTTTTTACACCTATGTGGACTCGGTTAGATAGATTGAAGAAATCGCAATCTATCTAGGGGGCTTATAGCTCGTTGAGGTTTGTTATAAACGAATTACTCGGCGTTTGCGTTAACAAGCCAATCATCAAGCACTTGCTTCAATTTATCTAATTGCTCTTGATGTTTTGCTTGATTCTTTGCCAATTTGTTAATGTTCTGCAACTTCCAACGAATCGCTGGCAAGTCTGCTGCATTAGGATAGTCAAACAATGCCCAGTCAGGTTGCCCTCTTTTGAATGACATAAGGAAAGCATGATCCCTTACTGTGAAATGTTTTTGCAGTTCAATTAACATCATGGGCCTAACAGAGGCTAAGTCTTCGCATTCAACTTTTTCAAAAGTCATTCCGTCAAATTCTGCCTGAAATTTCTCATTCAGAGGCTGCCAGTTTGGCGACATGACTTCATTAATAGGCCGAGGGTGACTTAATGTATAGGTTAAAAAACCCACCAAAATCTCTCTCGAAATCCCTTCACTGCCAAGTAACATACGCACATCAAATAAGTCGCGAGGATGTTGGCGATCCATTGCAGCACACAATTTCCCACCATACAGATCGGGAAGACTGACTACCTGAATCTCAGCATAACCAAACTCGTCTTCAACAGACTCTTGAACTGGCATTATTTCTGCACTATGCAATGTACCTCTGGCGACGGGCGACACTTCAATTTTGATCGTCGCAACCGGACTTGATACAACGATTCTCAGTTCATCAGCTTTATTATCCTGAAATGCCGCTCTGATATCTGGTTGAGTATTGATTCTGTCTGTAATGCGCTGCAATGCAGCCCTGACATTAATCAAAGCCTCATCTCTTGGTTCAAGTGGAAGATAAGCAAGATCAATATCTACAGATAGCCGAGGAAAATCTCTCACAAATAAATTAATGGCGGTGCCACCTTTAAGTGCAAAAACCGTCTCTGTTGCTACCACAGGAAGCATTCTTATGAGCAAGGAAACCTGTTTGTAATATGGGCTATATTTATCCATTATGTTGTTAACCTCTTTTGACGCTTAATATCTCTGGCACTGTGATTTGATATCGCTCATCAAAACGTCCTTTTTCGACAACCTGCCGCTTTCCTGCACCCAATTTAATTCTTGTTTCATCTATGCGATTGACCCACTGGTGATCGTAGTATCGACCCAGAAATAGAAATATTCGGTTTGCCTGAACAGAGCTGCTTCGCTCAAGAATATCTTGTACTTTTCTAGGGCTAAGATTGACTAAACCCTGAAATAATTCTGCGACATGCTCAAATGAAATCAGCTTCCCAATCGCGTCTACCACTTCATAGGCAGCAAGTTCTGCACAGCTGACAGTGAGTTCTTTCTCTTTAACCGTGATCCTTTTCAAATCTTTCTCGGGATTCACTTCAAGCTTATGGTTTCCACAGTAAAACCAATTCTGATAAGGGAATTCACGAAACCATTTTGGTAAGGACGACTTATTTTTAACGCAAATCCAAACTTGCTCTTTGTTCAGCTGTAAATAGTGACTCAGTCCTTGGTGAGTTAAGCTGCTCAATCCAGCCAAATGAACTGAAACGCCCAATTGCACATCTAATGCTTGAATGGCATCAACCCAAGTTGGCTTTATATCGCCCTGCGCATCTGGACGATAATACACGCCAGAACATAGCTTCTTTAGCCAACCGTTCTGCGCGTACTTTTGAGCCAAGGAATAGCTCACACCGTTTTCAGTCAGCCATTGCTGAAGTACTAGCGCACCAGGAGAAGTATGAGCAACAAGCCAGTTTATCTTAGATGACATTTTAACACCCAAAGTATAAATATCACGAACAGTATAAACCATATAGTTTATTGTGACAGTGATTTTAACACTTTAGGTATTAATATACCACGTACTGTAAACCAAGCCCGCTAATGCGGTGTTGTTGAAATGAAAAGGTCTACACAACATCACCAATAACCCGATGTTGTGTAGACCTAGTTTGATTACCTTAAGTGAACTGCCTACTGTGGCTCACATTCAGGTGCCCAGTAAGACGGCGCTGATTGCTGGAACTGTTGTGCCAATGACTTCTTGAGTGCTGGCAACAACAGGTAAAGTTGCAGACATAACACTTTCAACGACGGTTGGCGTATTGTAGAGACCCATACCGCCACCAATGCCCAAGGCAAAAGCCATCAAGCTTTGGCGAGCGATACCGCCCACAATACCCACCAGAACCATGGCTCCCGCTACGATCCGTCCCAAAGTACCTTGGGTCCAATCTTTTAGGGTATCCCACACATCAGTGAAAGCATCACCACCGGTGCCCGCAAATGAGGGCTCCGAAATCATTAACGCCATTAAACCAAGCGCACCAATGGTCATTAGGCGCTGAGTTTGAATGGTGCGAACTGCATTTGTCATTCGTTAGTTTCTCCGTAGATACTCAAGTTATCGCGCTTACCATCAGCTCCCGCTGAGGCTGAATCGCTTTGAGTCTGAAGTGGACGTAGCACTGGCGAAACCGTTCGAGGTGCTGACACCCCAATATCCCACCGGCGCGGTTCAATTTCGGTAAACACGTAGCTGGATAAATTCAGATCTCCACGGTCATCCTCCCAAGGCGCAATCCAAATTCGCATTACCCTTGAAGGAATGCGAATAGGTGCAGATTGCTGCGTCTCAGGTAATGCTGGATGGCTCAACAGTCCTGTTTCTAAATCAGATTGTGAATACCCCGAGGGAGCACCCATTCGAGTCGCCACAGCATCAATCGTCTTGGGTGCAGCGCCATTACTGGTAAGCTCATAGACTTCACGCGCGGATAAACAGCGCACACCGTCAGGCATACCTGGGCATCCATATTCACTACTCCCAAGACCCAATGAACTACAGCCAGACAATAAGGTTGAGCCGACTGCCAATAAAAGTAATCCAGCTTTAGACCACTGTTTTGACTGGTGCTTTGGGTTGTTCTGCATTGATGTCGTCATGGTTAACTCTCCTCTGGATACACATCTTATTGTCTGAAACGGACTTCGATCGGTTAGCAACATGCAGGATTTTTTCATCTTCTTGCACCTCCCCCTTGCGAAGTAGCCAACGACAACGAGGCACCACGAGTGACTATGACTTCAATTTTCCTCGCAGCGTCTACTTCTATGACTGGGAACATATTTTCAGCCATGTCCAAATAGAACTTGGCCACTCTATCCAATGCTTTACCGGTGCCTTTAATCGCAGCGCCTTGTAATGCTTCTTGGCTCATGACTTGCTGGTACAGCTGAGTATCACCGGCATTACCCGTCTGAATCGTTGGTACAGGATTCACATCAAATGCGCCTGCCAAGCCCTGAAGGAATCCGGCCATCATCGATTTAGCCACCAGTTGGCCTTGTTTCGACACTAATCGGCCACGAATACCGGCTTTGCCATCTTCACCTACGGCATAAGAATCCAGTCGTGTTTCAATGACGCCACCATCTTCTCTCACACATGAAATGGTCTCGCCTCTCAAATAAGCACGCTCAGAGCTCAAATCACCGTAACCTGCGGCGATCAAGAAACACTCTTTAATATCCGCTCTAAATCGGTTGGGTAAAATGGCCTCCTTTTGAATCCTCAGCAATGCAGGAAAAGGTTCGCGTCTTGCGGACTCGTGAGTAGGAGCATCCAAACCCGTGATCAAAGTACCCGAGATGATGCTGCCCGCCGGTAGATACAAAGGAGGCGCTTCTTGCACAACAACCTCTGGTTCGACAACCACTTCAGGCTCAATCATACGAATCGTGATTGGCGGCAATGGAACATCTCGTGCTCGTGTACCTTGACCATTGGCTGGCTGCTGATAGAGCCGATCAGGCAGCGGCGCATTGGCAAAATAGTCGTCTGGGTTAGACGACAGTGGCTTTTCTTCTTTAGGCAATTCCATGGCAGATAAAGGCACTTCGAAACGGCTATTTGTGCCTTCAACTGCTGCATCACCTCCAGCGCGAACATCATCAAGTTCCGCTCGAAGGCGAGCCAACTCCGCATTGACCTCACTTGGTATAGAAGGCGAACCTGGGCTTAGCCGTCCTGAATCGACGTCACGACGCAAGCGCTCAACTTCACGACGTAACTGTTCATTGCGCTCACTGAGTAGTTTTACGTTCGCAGCCAAACTATCGACCCCAACATCACGAGTATTGGTATCCGTAAGAATGTGCCGGATTGTTTCCTGTCGGTTCCGACTGCTTGAGCCATCATCAGGATTAGGTGAAAACACCATCACCATAAGGATGAGACCACCAGCAATACCGGCAACCGATAGGCCCCGCTTCATGTTCGGACTCATTTGTTCCCATTGTGCTTTCATCGTTACTTACCTCCCACAAGAAGCGAAGGTCGCTGACTTTCCACCGCTTCTTCACGATGATTGCGAACAACCACATACAACTCAGTCTTTTCACCCGGCAACAAGATATTGCGAGGCCAGTAGGCGCTTGCCACTATATCTGGTGCATGACAAGCTATTTCACTGGCTTCTATCGGTTCATCGGCAAAGCTTTCAACCAGTCCTACATAGACGGTGAAGTAATGTCCCGTCACAATTTGCCCCTGCTTAAAACCAAACTTTAAGCCAGGCTGAAAACATTTCGGGCTTGTGTCAGTTTGGCCAGCTAAACGGATGTCATAGCCTTGTGGTAACTCATTTAGTGCAAGGCGTCTGAGTAAATCACGTAAGCTATCGACGTATGGCTGAGCCGTTTCCCAAGTGGCGGCTTTTCGGTTCACGACGCCCTTAATAGGCCACTGCTGACCATCAATAGCTAAGGTAATTTCACGCGGTGGAATACGACGAGGTACTAAGGTGACAGATAATGCGGGCGCTTCCTGACCAGGCGGTGTGATGTAAAGTGAAACCGGTGATTCTTTGTCCGTGGCCACATATACAACATTCCCCTTGATTTGCGTCTGAGCATCACTGGTTGTTCTCACCTGAGGCGATTCAAACGGCGTCACAATTCGATTCAGATGACCAAGTGCTACAGGGATCAGTTCATTAACCCCCGGTGTCATCAGTAGCGTTGTTGGCACATCCGTTGAAACCGTATTGGTTTGAATCGGTGGATTTGCTGTAGCGGACTGCTTCATCACACTAGCTGGCACAATCGGCAATTCCACGTCTGCATACGACGCTTGAGATAACAGGACGCCACTCAAGCTCATTGCGATTAAGCTTGGTGTCATCCATCGACTAATTTTGGTTCGCATCATTCACCCTCCGGTTTTGCTCTTGGGTCAACTTTTCACGAACTCGCTTCGTTCTAGCTTGCCCCTCATACGTATCCATCCAGCTGAGTTTTGGACGGTATTGCTCAATATCGATGTCAAACTCATAGGTGCGAGTTTGGCGCTGTTCATCTCCAGATGGTCCAGAGACCAAGGAATAACCGGTCACAAAGACATGGCCGGTTTCATACTCATACTCCACTTGTCTGGGTTGGAATTTGAGCGTGACTCGGTCTTCCCGGATTTGTCTTGCCTGAATCTCCAGTGCATCGACCACTTGCTGGTACACCGCTGGAGAAAGTAGCGGCTCAATGGCAACCCGGATGAAAGACACATTACCCGGCGTCACGTTGCCCATAAGCTCAGCCAGGTAGAGCCCCCAGGACTCCAGGTAAGGTTGAGTGGCTTGGTTTCGTGACACTTCAGCCGTTTCAGACAAGGTTGGTGGTTGAATGGCCACTACGGTATTGCGAGAAAATGCCGCAACCGCAAGCAGCAAGTTAGATAGCACCAGCACTGCAATCAGAAACCGTTGCCATCGGTTCTCTAATTGCGTGCCTTGCCATGATTTTAAAAACACGTCGAACTTCACGGCAGATAGCTCCTGATAAATGGGTTAGGAATCGTCTTGGCTTTGGTTGGCAACAGTCCGGCCCAGTAGATGGCGTGAAGAATAAAACCATCTGGGCGACCATCACGAAAACGCCGATAGAGCTTGGTTGTCACCAACCCCAACAGACATAAAACCAAGGCATTACCGGTAAAAATTCCGATCACTAGCCCCAACAGAATGGGAGCCATCTCATCGGCACTCCAAAGCAGGAAGTGCGGCGGGTCATCGATATAGGACGGAATACTCACAGGTTCCATAGTCACTCCTCGTTGTTTGAATTGAGAAGTGAAGAATGCCCCGAAATAACTCAGGGCTGTGGTCAGGTAGATATCGAATTCTTGAAGGTTTTGAACTACCGAGCGCTAGTTCATCTGTTTTAGGGAGGTGGTTGTCTTAGAAATTGATATTTCTGACATTTGACTTATTGATTTGCTTAGTCAAATCGTAACTGGTTAACTGAGCAACTATCTGCTCTGAAACACCTAAATCGTTTGCAATATCAAAAATCGAAATACCCAAATGCTCGTTAAGCTGATCTATTGCAGCTGATAAAAGCTCTGGCTGTTCCATTGGTATTTGATCATCTAAGTCTTCTGTTTTCGATTGACCAGATTTATTCAAATAAACATTGGCGGTTCTGTACTGTTGCGACGAAATTAACCCAAGATAATTAGCTCGATAAATTATTGCTCTCGCACTAACACGCCATCTAAGTTTCAATGCAAAGATTTTCTCCCACCTAATTCGAACAGGTCCCACACATTGAGGAAACTCTTTCAGAAAAGCCTTACGTGGAAAAAGAAACGCACTTGCAAAAGCATCAGCTTCTCTCTCTGTTTTAGCACACCCAGTTTCTACACCTTGGTGCAAAACCAAATGGCCACATTCATGCGCCAAATCAAAGCGCATTCTACAGCAGCTTTCCTTCGCATTATTTCTTACTATGATGGGTCTTTTTCGATTCATTGATAACGCATCAACTTTATCTGAAACACCATCAAAGCAAGTGATTACAGCGCCATTATTCTCCAGTACTCTTACCATGTTTGTAACTGGTGCATCCAAACCCAGACCCCAGTTAATACGACATTGCTCCGCTGCTCTTTCGATAGCCTCCGCACTCAGATCTGATTCTTCAAAATCAATAAAATTGGCAACAGGCAACTCAAGATGATCTTCAATAATCTCAACTAATAGTTCAAAAATGGTGCCGAGAGCCAATACTCGATTTGCAAGTCCAACCGGTGTTGTTTTGCGCTTGCGAAAGTGGCATTGCTCATACTTAACATCATTTTGTGGTTTCTTAAAAAAGAAATCACTTTTCACTTTTAATACTTCAGCCAATGCCAAAAGCAGGTCTTCAGCAGGTGGTTTAACACCTGCTTCAAGCTGATGTATAAACTGACGACTGACCGCAACTAACTCACCAAGTTCTTGTTGAGTAATTCCGGCCATCAATCTCGCCAGCCTTAGTTTTTCACCAAAAAATTCGTTATTCATGATTTACTGCATTTTTCGACTTTTTCTTAATTTTGATTTTAGAAACAGCCGATTCAAGTTCAACACCATGAGAAACATTCTCATCAGTATCTGTTATTAACGTAACCTTAGAATTCATTGGTACTTCCCAGTTGACTACAATTTCACCAACATCGCTATAACCAACGAAAAAGGCGCGATCTACACATTTAGTTTGATCAGTGCTCAGAACAAAAAACCAAATGATCTCTGACGGACTATCTTGTGTTGAAAATAACTCCATTTGCATCATAGCTTCGTGGGAACGTATCAGTTTCCCTGATGGGAGTTTGTCAGGCTGACCTTTCCAGAAACGAACTGGAACGTCAGCGATACTAAACGTAAACCTCCCTTTCGGGGTTAGTATCTTAAGCCAATCAACTTCAAGTGACTTCCTTACTAAATGTGTACAACAACACTCGTAGGACCTTATGCCCAATGATTTATTGGTGTCACCCAAATCTCTGTTGTGTAAATCTACAACATCTGCTCGAACATCTGCTAAAAGTTGAGCAACTTCAATCAGCTGACTTTCTTTAAAATTAGGGTTTAGTGTCATCGGTGTGTTCAAATTTGTTACCTCAGGTAGTAAAGCAATAGGATTAGATACCATGGACAATAATATGCTAATTTTAAAATTTGTCAACCTACCACCAACTTGTTAACCCGAGGCTAAAATGTAAACTAAATCTTCTTCTGCAAGTGACTTAACGCCAACCCTGCCATCAATGCCAAACCGATGATCAGCGACGGTAACACCACCGGTGGAATAGCCAGCGGGGCGAACAATCCCATAAACAGCAAGATGACGCCTGAACCCAGAATTATCATGCTGTAGCGGTGAATGATTGGGCTCGAAAAATCAAAGGTTGTCTTCTTGATCTTCCAGGTCATCAAGCCGTCCCACAACGCCGGTAACATGAGAATAAGCGCAAAGGGCAACCAGACCATCAGTAAAGCAAATCGAGTGAACACTTGGTACAACACATCAAAAAATGCTTGAATACGGTCTTCTACCCAGACAAACCAAAAGCCTCCCATATTCTCCATCCCTTTAGAACGAAGTCGCTGCTCTTCAGTTGGGATTAGAAAATCTCGCACAGATTGCTCCATCTGCGTATCCACAATCCATGACTAATACCAGCGATGGCTAGTTTGACCAATCCAATAGCTTGTTTGTGCGCCCAATTGATTTTGGATCATCTGCTTTTCTTTACTAATGACCCGGCCAGTCCAATCACCGGGCACTAACACGCCAATGGCAATAATCTCCAGCATCAGTGCCAGACACAGCAGCCAAACCGACTTATGCTTGCTCATGCCAAACATCCTCTTCAACTCGCGCCAGCATGGCTGCAACGGTTGGCGTCATAATCTGGGCTTTAATTACTTGTTGAAGCCGCTTTGTCGATGTATGGCCACTGACATAACGCACCTCGATGCGTCCTTCAGCCAAATACGTCATCCGATTTGGACGATTACGAATCCAGGTGTAGAAATACACACCATCCACGGCGGCCCACTCAAAATGGTCAGGATCACGCAGGCGAATCCCCGTTAAAGCACTGGCGGCAGTCCAGGTCAGCGCCTCAATGAAATGCCAAAGGCGTACACTATCATCATCACAACTGACTTCTTCATAACTGCCCAATCCATTGCAGAGACACAAATCAAAGATGGAATGGCCATCTAAAGTGAGCGCATCTGTTAAATAGTCCGCCAAACAGTGCACCGAGGCCAAAGCATGAGGCCAGTCGGTTTCAAGCAGTCTTAAGGTTTCCTTGAACTGGGGGTTATGTTGCTGCCACTGAGCGAGCATTTCTTTACTGGTAAGTGTTGTCATTTTCAGACAGACAGAATGATGCATACAGACTCCTTATGCTGCCTGTGTAGAGCTGGTTAAAATAGGAATGCGACCTTTGATCACGCGGCCACCTGAAAGCTTGGCGATGTACTCTAGGTTGGGGAGGTGGCCTAATAACTGCGGTGGAAACATATCGCCTTCTTCCTCCATCAAGCGTTCGCCATGATTGCCGGTAAACAATGCGGGGCTGTCCGAGTTGGACGACATACCTTGAGTTTGCATAATGTACTGCAACCGAGTCTTAGGCAGATTGTCGGTAATGTACTGCTGCGTTTCGGCGTCCATCACCCGAAGGGCTATCAAGTTGTTGATGTTACCTAACACCTGGCGAGCTTTAGCTTCACTGCCTGTACGAGCTGAAAAATCAGCAAAGGTCTGAGTAGCAATCACACAACGCATTTTTGCGCCACGGCCTTTGTTGAGCAGTTGAATGAAGGGATCGTTGACGACTTCAGCCGCCTCATCGATGAAGATATTTACGGGACGATTTTCAACACCATAGTTATAGCGGTCACCGGCCACGGCGGTGAGATCGGATAAAAGCAACGAACCAATGGCGCTGCCAACCATGGCGTCGGTCAATGAATCCAACCCGATATAGGCCACTTGGGCATTGTTGATAATACGGCCAGAATCCGTAATTAACCGGCTGTCATCCACATCGTTTGCAATCGGTGATAGCAATGGACCTAGTTCACTTGATGTGAGCATATTGAGTACCGGCATCAGTGAGGCCACCATCTTGGAATAGTGGGTTCTGTCATGCTCAAACATACTCAATAGCCCCTCTAAATCGGTATTGGCGGCAACGGGCTGAATGCGTTCGTAGTAGAAAAGCAGCATCGCCATGGCTTGTTTAGCCAAGGTATTGGCCTTTTCAGTAAAGCGTTTAATCTCCACACTAAAGTTCGGATACACCTGCTCCCCCCAGGCTGTGACGGCTTTTACTACCAAACCTTCTGGGCCACCTTCCAAGAATCGTCTCAGTGTTTTCAGATCAGGACGTTGTGAAGTAAGCAGCAGACCTTGAACGATGTTATTCAGTGCCATTTGGCCAAAGGCTTTAAATGGATCAGCCCCGGTTTCGGATGGGATTAGTGCCGCAATACGGCTGGCAATTTCAGTGCCCCGGTTAAAGTTTCTCAGGGGATTAAGACGTACTGAATGCTCTGGAAAACCCGGATGAAAATACACAAAGCGCTCAGGACTACCGGCGGCAATACAGGCTCGCTGTGCATTATCCTTAAGCTCTTTGTCTCCCTTGGGGTCAATAATAATCACGGCTTCATTGCGCAAAATGGCCTGGGTGATCATCGCATCAAAGCATCGGGTTTTCCCTGCACCGGTCGTACCGACAATTAAGGTGTGCCCCTCAGTATGACCAACTGGCTGGTACACATCTTCTTCTTTGGGCTCGACACCATGAATCCAGGTCGAGCCCATTCGCTTGCCGTGACCCTGGTTAAGCAAGGTTTGCTTATCCCGCTTTAAGATTTCATAAGCGCGTTGGGCATGGCGTTGGTCCCACTCAAAGCCATAACCTAACCACAATTCATCAGGATGTTTTGCCATCACTTTTTGCAAATGCGAAAGCTCCATAAATGCCAAAGGTTTGCCTTTTAGTCCCTTCTGTAACTTATGAAGACGGTAAGCCTCGGGCAGGCGGTACAACGCCATGCCCGAGGAAATCCCCGTCATCCACCAAAATGGCTCAGGTGGTAGCTCAGTCAGCATTTCTGCGGCTATTGCCCCAGTGGCCCCTACCAGCCAACCTGCTGCTGCCATGGCTTCATAATTCGTGCGCCAAGGCATCTCATATGCGTTTTCTTTCATTCATGCTCCGCAGATAACCGTTTGCAATCCGCTTAATTTCAAATGGATTAACGTTTAGCGTGAGCGGTAAACAGAACCGTTTCCCCCTCATCAAACTGGCATTCGTCACTGGCCGAGATCCCCCGAAGCAGTTGTCCGGCTGGAATGCCATGCTCATTGGCGACTTGGCGTAAGATTTGAATCGTGACGCGAATACCATCGGCACTATGATCCACGTCTGGGTAATCGCCATCGGTCAGTAAGATGGGCAAATCTTTCACAAAATTAACCATCTGTTGGCGCTGCGCGTGTTTGGGGTCTGTACTTGAGTTCGCATTGGCCGCAATCGGCTTTTGCTTACGCTCCGCTTTTGTGACGGGCTCTTTTGCTTGGGCATTGGTTGTCTCAGTTCGACTCGGACGCTGTGCAGCCTCTTCGTTCTGAATTGCTACCGCCGCTTCTGCGCCTTGTTTGGAGAGGTCTATCAGTGCAGTTAGCCCTTTAGAAATCGATACCTTAAGCAGTAACCCTTGCTCCTGAACGCCATCTTTCGTTGTCACAGTTCTGGCCTTACGTGTCGGGTTTGCCGGATCTAGTTCAAGCCAATCTAATCGACTGAGTTCAGCAAGCAGTTTTCGGGGGGCACACCAAGGTCTTACGGCATCGGGATAGCGGATCAGTATCTGTTCACCAACCATAACCAACGCACTGCTGGCCTCTGGGAGCCACGCCAAAGATTCAGGGAGATTCAATGCTTCTGTATCGTGCTGGTTTACGTTATTTGAGATAGCGCCATCATATGAATTGTTAGGCTTTTCACATTCATCACCTGGAGCATTTTCAGTTGCCTGGGGGTTATTAACATCACTGGCATGACGAAGTTCATCATCTTGTTCGGACGATTTTGTCGATGGCGACTCAGCCGAACTGCTATGATCGATTGATGATGACGCTTCAGACAAGCCTGGCTGCTCACAGGAACGACTCTGAGGCTCTGCTTGTGTTTGCTGTGTTGCTTCCCACTCAGGTTTACTAAACAGTGTCACACCACTTGGTACATTCGAGCTGAACAATAAATCGGCCTCAGAAATATGCAGCATGGGTAACCAGATTGGCTTGTCGTCTTTGATCAGCACTTCAGGGGCAAGGCTTTCATATCGCTCATTTGAGGCGGATTTAGTGGCCAATCCTCGCTCAATGAGGATGTCCGCAAGGGTATCGGGATCTCTTGGGATGCCCGGTATCTTGTCTTTGGCCAATAGCTCAATGATGTCCTTAGCCGCGCTTTTCCAAACCAGGCAAAGATGGGTTGATTGATTCGATTGTCGTAACCAGACTCTGGCGTCTCGCTGATTGACTAACCACTGGGAACTGGCAAGCAATCGCCTCATGGCATCAAGTAGATAGCGTTCGACTGGGACACCAAGGGCATTGTCGTCAACGGAAATTCGTTGCGCTTTCAGGTCTCGCTGGACACTGGTTTGGTCAGCTTCAATAACCAATTTAGACAGGACATGCTCGGGATCGGTATTGCCAATCGCTTCCAGCATGGCCTGCAAAATCTCAGGGCCCGGCTGGGTTAACCAGGCGAGCAACTCAGGTGTCATCACCCGGTTTAAAACCAGAATTGAAAATTGCTCGTGCCGCTTGCACCGTCCGTCGCGCCAGCGAATGAAATAGCGTTCAATGCTGTTATTTGTGGTCCACTGGGATAAGGTTTCTAAAAA
Source organism: Cycloclasticus sp. (assembly GCF_019090545.1). Lineage (NCBI taxonomy): Bacteria > Pseudomonadati > Pseudomonadota > Gammaproteobacteria > Thiotrichales > Piscirickettsiaceae > Cycloclasticus > Cycloclasticus sp. Next base: position 80,327 of record NZ_JAHRVT010000033.1, read on the forward strand.
AGGGTTCCACTGATAGCGTCCATCTTCGTCTGTGATGGACAGATCTGAAACTGGCTTACCAATATCATGGAACAAACCGCCTAATGCCGCCGCAACACGCCACCTTGGTTCCAGCTCTTTTTTCTCAACCGGGGTGCCACTGGCAACAAAGATGATCCCCTCAGCAGCTTGTGCCGCCCAGAAAGCAACTTCCAACGAGTGACGTAATAAACCACCAGCACCACTGTGATGATGATGCTCAGAAGCTGGCAACAAATGAACATAAGCAGCCAGATGATCAATGCAGGGCTGAATCAGCCTTTGAAACTCACGCTGGTTAAAGCCAAGTACCTGGCGAAGTTTGGCAATTAGCTCGTCTTGTGTGGACTGCAAATCTTCAGGTGATGCAGCTGGCAACCCCTTCAGGAATGGCGGGTAGCGTGGGATTTCCGTATCCAGTTGCGATGACAGCTCTGGTAGTGCTTTTGTTTGAAAAAATAGGTTTTTGAACATAGTGAACCTCCGACACGATAGTGTGAAGGTTCAATCTGGCGTTGCCGGTTGATTAGACTCAAAAATCCGATATGTATTAACACATATGCCATAAATGCCCGAGGGAGCTTATTAAGCTAAGGCGTATTTCTACTTGGACTTTTAGTTTTTTTCCCAACTCTCCTTTTGGGTTTTTCAATCGGTGTAAAAGCTTCTTGTAGGTGATGGCGAAACCATCGGCGGCGCTCAACTTGACGAAACTCGTTCAAGACAAACCGATAGTCACACGAGCCAAGACGATCACCACAGCCACATGGACAAGGTAATTTATTTGCCTCACGCTTGCGCAAACCTAACGCTTTCAGTGCCCGTAGAACCGATGCTTTACCATTAACATTGAACAACTGAGAATAATCATCAATCAGGCCTTTCTCACCATGCTCCAGTTCGCCATAGGGAAAGTTGCCAAATTCAACCCTATGGGACACCGAATAAAGAAACCTGACAACAATCTTTTCGAAAAAGGTTGTCAATGACGAGTCGGTTTTCAAAATTGACTTAATTTTCAGGACTGAGCCAAGACAAAATGATCCATCAGAGTAAGTATGGAAGTCCTGATTACGAGGAAAGTAACCAGGGGTATCAAACACCACTGGTAAAGCCCTAGGATAATCACTTGGGCATACAATCCTTAGAGAAAATGTTCGCTCTATAAACCGACTTCCAGCTAGCTGTGCTTTTAACTGATACTCTCCCTGCAACTCAACCTTATCTGCATGGACATCTACTAATCTAATGTTCGGATAGGCCGAGAGAAAAGCCTCTAGGCCTACAGCCTTCCAGTGCTTCATCTATTGCTTAAACCATGGCTTTGGATCAGATGATTGAATTGCGAAAGTTGGTTTTGCTGTCACCGCAGGAATACCCAAGAGACGTGCTACCGAACTTGAATCAAGCTTCAAATCCAAACCATTTTGCGCCGCATTTACTATTCGTTGCGTATCATCACTTGAGCAAAGAGCACTAAAATCAGCTCTAGCTTGATACAGCCATTTATAAAAGTTTTCTTGTAATCGGTATTGAGCAGATTTTTCGTCATACCACTTGTCTGCAAAATCTTCGGCTGGGTTGACTGGGTTCGGAATCATTGGCGCTTGTGCAGAAATATGGTCATCCATCTCGGAGAGCACCGTATTCAACGCTGAAGCCAAATCACTTTCACCTTTATATGATTTAGCAGCCAATGTAGTGATGATTACCGATATTGGCTTACTATCCTCATTGTTTTTAAACATAGTGTCACGATGACGCTTCAATAATTGGATAACCTGCTGTAAGGGTGTCTTCCATTGATAATATGGCAGACTATCTATACTGGCTTTAAATCGCATTTCACGTTCATTTATTACTAACCGTGCCGTCTTCATGCGCGTTTCAAACCATCGAGCATATCCTTCAGGATTGCTGATACGCCAGTTTTCATTCACAACTGCATAAGTGAAATCTGTGTTATCGGTAATCGAAACTGCAAGCTGAGACACGTTTTGAGCCAAGCTTTCATCAAACTTAGAGTTTTCGACCATCCGCTTTTTCAACAGGCCTCTTCCTGTATCACTCTCTGGCACACACGGAACTATGTCCATGTGAAAGCTAAGCCCATCGGCATACTCTAAGCGCCAACAGCGTTTCTTCTCGGCTAGCTCTTCCTTAATGCCTCTGGCGTTTCGATAAAGCTCTAATTCATGACCGACTAGGTGCTTTAGTTGCTTTTGAGTGATAGACGTTTTATCCAGGCCACGCCGAAGATTGCACCCCATGTCTAGGTCATACTGTTCTTCTGAATCGGGCCTAATCGCCGTACCTAGACGAAAGGAACCTTGAGAAAACACGTGGGGATCAAAATTCACGCATGTTGACTCTGGGCGATGTAACCAATCGCCTAGATCCTTATAGCGTTTTTCAGCCTTTTCATAAGCACTGTCAGGTAGCTCAATTTTTTCGAGAATTGTGTTTAGAACATCGTTACTTTTGCTATTACTCATATAGATCTCCTCGAAGCTCGATTGCCATTACAAATTGTTGTGTTTTTATGTCGTGGTCATAAATAAGCCATGGCATATCAGCCTTAGGCATTCTGGCCCGTCCTAATTCGACGGCACACGATACTGGCATCACAGGAAAAATTTGCAGTGGCGTCGCATCCCCGTGTGTATTTTTGATTTCAACAATCAGCTTTCTTATGCACTTTCTGAACAAGGAGAGCTGCTGCTTTGACTGCATGAAATCATTATGAGGCTGCTTTATAGTCACTTCCCAAATCGATGTATCTGGCCCTATAACCCGAGTAATTCGCTCATGCGACACATGGTCACTCAAAGAAAGCACCAGGGCTGGCTTTCCCTCCATATTTTGAGGTCTGTTGATGATGTACTCAAAATCATCTGAACAGTCTTGCCAAAACCAGCCTTTAGGCTCTCGATGCAGCTGATAAGTCTCGACGTCAATTTTGTCGGTGAGCAAAGCGCCAAGTTTTATTAACAATGGTTGAGGAGCTAACGCGAACAATGAAAAATGCTTACAAGAATCCTCTTCGATAATCGATGAAATTTTACTTTGAAAACGCTTCGTTAGGTGTTGCGACTCTGCTTGCCAATATTGTTCAGAGTGATCCTTCAGCTCTGATACCATGGATAGGGTCACTGGCTTTTCAGTTGCCGGATACCAATTCGGAAACATTGCCTCAACACAACCGTGATAATTAATCGGTGATCTTTCAGTTCCAATATTGGAACCATATAAAACAACATTTGATTTGCGATCAGGATCAATGCCTGTGAGTATTTCTATACGTTGCTCATGCTGCATTTTCCAACTAATCAAGAGATCGGCTGGATACCTATCCTCGCTGCCTTTCTGATCAATTTTTTTGTGACAGTCATAGCACATCAACATGAGGTTGCTGACGTCATTCAAGCTGGTTGGCTTAGTTTTAAAGAGTCCCCAACCACGAGGCCCATTCTCAGAAAATGCGTAAATATGAGCATTTTGAGAGACATTGACCGATTCCTGGGTCACCGCTGATTTGTATAGCAACTTATTACACCCGCTAAACTGACAACGCGCAGCGGCACGAGCCCAAAGTTCTCGCTCAACAGGGCGTTTAATGTGCCTCGTGACTTCAACGACCATTCAAAACTCCTATAGTTTGCCAATTAACGGAAGTGAGCGCGGTGTTGTCGCATCACAGAGCAAATGGCTCACATAAGCACATCCGGCTATTAGCCCCAGCCCGCGAAGACACTTATCAATTGCCTCTTCCGGTTGCCACTCATACAAATGTTTGAGACCAACACCTAGTGCAGTTAACACCAATAGACTGTGGCAAAACTGGCGATGGTGAGGGTTACCCAAAGAGGGTTCCAAAATATCTGGAAGCTTGCCAAATAGAGAGCCAACCGTAATGGCAGTTACAGGATGGTGACTGACAGCTTGTTTTTTGTTGTCCGCCAAGGCAACGGTTAAACCAACCGCAGCCCCGACGGCCAAATGGGTTTTACCATTAGCCAAACTATTTCTCCTTCCTGACACCTTTAAAAGGTGTTTTGTCGGATGTCTTTACATCCATGAATCGACCAGTATCAGCATCTCGCTTTACCCAATGTCCGCTTGGCGTCTGAGTCTGAGATCTACCTTTAACGGCACCGTTTCTGTGTCCGTCACCTGATGGGGGATTTGTAGCCATAAAACCTCCTATTCTGCTTAACTTAATCACATTTATCAGATATTAATAAAAAAGATCCAAAGGATCTGATCAAATAATAAATTTCAATTCTGATTAACGCAAGCAGATTAACCAGAAAACCAAAAAAAACTACACAATTGATCGGTAGACAAATTCCAGTCCACCTGACTCTGCCACTTCTTTTTGCCCTAACACAAGACCTGTAGCATGAAGCTTCTTTAATCGACCACTGGCATTCTGTGCTGAAATGTCAAAGTGCTTAGATACATGTGACGAAGTCACTGTCTTTTTTGCAATAACAAAATCTAGAAGCTCTTTGACGGTCGCACTGAGTTTTACACCAAGCACTTCGTAACCGCTATCGCTCTTGACTAGAAGAGGTTGATCCTTGGCTGTAGCGCCATAAGACCAATTGTCCAGAAGGTCACGACTCGGTACATTAGAAAGGTAAAAACCTTTTTCTCCTTTTAATGCTTTAGCCAACGAGATTATACTTTCACGAGGAAATGAAGCATCAGTGAATCGAATCCCTTCCAAGCTGATAGCAAAAATATCGCATGATGGGTGACCATCAACGATCTTTTTAATCTTCACATAGGCTTCACTACCTTCATCGTTACCAAAGGCATGGTCAGAACCTACGACTTCTGAAAGAAGAATTTTATGAGTTAACTGTTTCATCTGCTTAAGTTGACACTATTTATCAGAAATTGTCAACATAGAAGTCAAAACAGATATGGGTTCCTGTGATAGGGACCAACCCTCGATCTTCAGAAACATTGATGAGTTGACCCTTCGAGTATTCCAAAGCCAATGAGAAAGTTAGCTGCCTAATTACAATGATAACTTTCTCTTTGCTAGCGTGCTCTCGACTACTCTTAAAGCCTAGCCCCCGGCCTTTACCAAAGCGACTAACCTCACCAGATGTAAATGCTTTTTGAACAAGCGCAATGTCATTCTCAACAGTTTCCGCTGAAAACTGTGCGTACAACTTCGGATGTTCACTTTGTAATGTTGTTCTCAAGGTAGCGGCAATACCTAAACCAGAGTCGGATATGACTGTTTGAATATGCTTTGGTTTATTATACGGTCGATACACTTGCAGACCTGCTAGTCCAGGTATTTTGGATTCACTGTGATCAGTAACGTTGCCTACAAGCTCTGAAAAAACAGTCTTAGCCGCTAAGAAATAGCTGGCTGAAGAATGCTCTACAAACCTGTCGCCCAAACGAATTACAAGCTCTTTGTTTTGGGTTGGCTGTGCAATCTCTCCTAGTTCGACCAAGGTATCGCTATTATCCCGATAAGTTTTAGCAGCTGACATCGCGGGCCTTTCAGGGAAACAAGTTACACTTTGATTAAGATAATCAAAGAAGCCATTTCTGCTAAAAAAACTGTGTGTATTAGGACATGCTGTAGTATCTATCACCACATCCTTCCCATTCGCAGTAAGCTGATTCGCCAGAGCAAGGAAACGGGCTAATGCTATCAGCAAAAACTTACAATCGATGCCAAATTTAAATGTTACCTTTGTTGCATCTTTTTGGTACGCAAGCTTACCGATAGCACTTTCAAAGGCTTTCTCATCAATCCAACCTGTACCGAAATCAATTTCCACATGCTGAGCCCGTATCAAGCACCATTCATGATTTGAGTTTTTCACAAACGTATCCTGGTTTTTGTGAAGAAACGAGTTCACTTGAGACTTATCCAGCCCCAGCTCCTTGGCAATTTGACGTCCTTTCAGGCCTGGTGACCCATCTAATAACTCTGAGATTGCCTTCAGCAAACCATCACTCCTTTCTAGCTACATACCTACCATTCGCTGCATACTTTGCGTCCATGACGCTTTAAATGCTGAATCTCCTGCGAACAACTTGTAGAGCTCAAGTTCATCTTTACGGCGTTGCAGCATAATTTCCTTGAGCATTTTTTCGAAGGCCAAATCTCGATTATGAGGATCTGGGTTGTTTTTGTATTTAGATTCGAAATCTGGGTGATTGCGGATACTCTCAGCGATGTTCACAAACTTAACCTTTTGCTCTTCAGGTGTGGCACTCCAGCCTTGGAACCATCGTTCATTAAATGTGCGAATGATTTCATCCAGCGGGTCAGTTTCTTTTTCACCGCCATGCGCCCCACGTGGGTTTGGATTTTGAGGATCAAGCTCCGCTTCTTGGTCGCTAAGTTTAATGCTGTGGTTAAGCTTCACACGTTGCAAACCGTATGAACTAAGATCGACAGAATCGAGAAGCTCATCAATAGCATCAGCATCGGGATCTTCCACTTTCAATTTCGGTATTAAAAACTTAAGGAACCAAAACAGTTTTTCCCAGCTGACCATTTCATAAGGCATGATAGAAGCCATCTGCCCATAGATTTTAACGAACTGTTTGGCTTTAATCTTAAAGTCCACTTTAGCTTCAGCTTCAAGCTCCAGCTCATGGTCAAACCGGGCTGCTGCAACATCAATGATTGGGCTGAGTGTTTGGGCGTCTTCATTGTTAAAATAACGCGTCACAAAGTCTTCAACTTCAAACCACTCGTACACACCGACATCGTCCATTTCATCTTTCAACTCGTGCAGTACGTTTATATCTGTAGCCTGGGACAATGACGTTGCGGTATAGAAAGGATCGAATGCTGACTGAATATCTTCAGTTGAGTTGAAAAAGTCTAAAACAAACAAGTCTTCTGTTTTCTTCCCTAGCTTAGGTGCACTGCGATTTAGCCTAGATAGCGCCTGAACACACAATACACTGGCGAGCTTCTTATCTACATACATGGCGCAAAGCTTAGGCTGGTCAAAGCCAGTCAGATACTTGTTCGCAACCACTAAAAGTCGATACTCATCGGTATCAAACATATCTTTGGTATCTGACTCTGCAAAACCATTAATATCTGCTTCGGTATATTCAATACCATCAACTTCTTTGGTTCCTGAGAAAGCAATGGCAACTTTAAAGGGGTTCCCTTGCTCCTCAAGTATCCGCCTTATCGCTTTGTAGTATCGAATGGCCGTATCAATATTTTGAGTGACCACCATTCCTTTGCCTTTACCTTTGAGCTTTTTCGCATTCACAACATGTGGAACAAAATGTTCCAGCATAATCTCTGCTTTGGTATCAATCGTTTGCTGGCTTCGCTCTACATAAGCTCTGAGTTTTTTCTGCGCCTTTTTGGTATCAAACTCAGGGTTATCAGCGATTGATTTCTCAATCTCATAATAACTTTTGTATGTCGTATAATTTGCCAGCACATCCAAGATGAAACCTTCTTCAATGGCTTGTTTCATCGAATACAAGTGAAACGGCTTGAAAGAGCCATCTTCTTGGCGCTGGCCAAATTTCTCCAAAGTGCTGTTTTTTGGTGTCGCTGTAAATGCCAGGTACGACGCATTCCCGCGCATCTTGCGCGATTTCATCGCCTGAAGGATTTTATCCTGTGCATCCTCTGCCTCTTCGATTTCAGACTTGCCCATCGCTCGGTTCATATTGTCATGCGCCGAACCAGACTGTGAGCTGTGTGCTTCATCGATGATCACCGCAAAGCGCTTGTCACTAAGATCGGCGATACCATCAATAATGAACGGAAATTTCTGAATCGTCGTTATGATGATCTTTTTGCCATTTTCGAGCGCCTGCTTGAGCTCAGATGATTTGTTCGCCGGGGCAATAATGTTCTTTACTTCAGAAAACTCTTTAATGTTATCCCGTAGCTGCTTGTCCAATAGGCGTCTATCGGTGACCACAATCACAGAGTCAAACAACGGCTGCTCCAAGCTTTTTCCGCCAGCTACATCAGACGAAGCAGGATAGGTTTCAATTAACTGATAAGCAGCCCAGGTAATAGAATTAGACTTACCTGAACCGGCAGAGTGTTGAATTAAGTAAGTCTGACCGACACCGTGCTGGGCGGCATGGTCCACCAATTTTCTCACCACATCCAATTGGTGGTATCGAGGAAAGAACAGGGTTCGCTTTGGTAATGGATCTTTGCTTGACCCATCCAGACGCACAAAATGCTGAATAATATTCGCCAAGCTTTCTTTGGTGAATACTTCTTGCCATAGGTATGCCGTTTTATGGCCAGTTGGGTTCGGTGGATTGCCTTGTCCAAGATTGTGACCTTTATTGAACGGCAAGAAGAAGGTACTGCCACCTGATAACTTGGTGGTCATATACACTTCGTCGGTATCGACCGCCATATGCACTAGGCAGCGACCAAAGGTCAGTAATGGCTGAGTTGCATCCCGATCATCTCGATACTGCTTTTGGCCGTGATAACGTGCTGTTTGCCCCGTCCATGCGTTCTTCAACTCCAGCGTTATCAAGGGTATTCCGTTGATAAACAATACCATGTCGATTTCTTGTAGGGGATTTGCTATGGAATAGCGCACTTGGCGAGTACAGCTAAACACGTTGTCTGCAAAGTTTTGCTTTACCTTCTCACTACTGCTTGCCAAAGGGGCTGGATAGAGCAAATTGAAGTGAGCATCGTCTACGCTTAGCCCTTTCTTAAGTAAATGCAGAATGCCATGCTTTTTAATCAGTCGGTCAAATCGTTCGAGTAACTTACGCTGCCAATCTGAGGGGTTGTTCTTTTGCAGTTTGGCCAGCTCTACTTCTTGTGTCTTTTGCAGAAATTGCCAGAAAAAACGCTCATCAATGGCATATTGCATATTGAAGTCTGATGCGAAACCAACCTGATAAAACCTATTGTGAAAATCAGGTGCAATTTCTTTCACGCCTGCTTTGAGCTCTTCCAGAGTTGTACCCGTTAAACACTTCTCAATCGCCGACTCTAATGCTTGCTCATTAGTTTGACTAACCATACTTATTCCCTAAACCTGCCGTTGCAACCCATGTAACACGAAAAAAGGTCTATCATTACCATTGACAGAACACCCTAAATTAGTTCAAACTTCCAATCGCTCACCTACCAATGCGTAGATAGAGGTGACCGCTAATCGCCCGGTCCACAATAGGCGACCATTCCTTTCTTCTAAAACCACTCACAAGCGTGTAACTCTGGTATAGAACCAGCGCTATATTCGTTAAACCATTTTTGGTAGCTAGCTCTTTTGTAAGCTTCCGTTATATAAAAACTTGTCACTAAAAAGGCATCCGAGGCCCCTAGTTTCTGCACTATAACCACAAAGTCTTCCTTATACGCCCATAAATAGAGGCGAATTGGCTTTTTGCCCTTGGTCTCTTTTCGATAAAACCTGCGAATATCAGCATGATCATGATTCAAGAGAATCGGACGAATCCATTCAATTCGGCTTGCTCTATCAGGATCTAATGGTCGAGTGACTATTTGAGTATAAGTTTTCCCCAGTTTAACTCGCTTTTTCCTTTCCCTTGTCGTTACATGCCAAAAGACTTCCTCTCGCCCATCTCTCATACCTTGCCCATTGGGATCAACGTAAATACTGGTCGCAAGTAACGTTCTTTGAGTGATAAAATCGCGTTGAAAGAGCGGGTAAAGGTGATCAAAAGCTTGCTGTTCACTAAATGAAGATAAATCTATTGGGCGGCTTAACATTCAACCACCTCTAACATTCGCTGGGGCAAAGCGAAATATATTGAAATTACGCTCCCATGGTGGGGTGCCATAGTCAAGCGCGTGCCCTAACTTCTTCTCAAGATAGTCAACAATCTTGGTTTTGATGAGACTGCTCTTTTCAATATCACTTCGGTTTTTATAGCTGATTGCGCCAATAATCAGATCACATGCCTGAATTAACTGCGACTCATACGACTGAATAATGTAGGGTTTTACATTTAATTCTTCACGACCTTCCGTCCTTAAAACCTCACATAGTTTTTTAGTTTTTTCCCCGCCCAAGGTATCCATATAGTCCAAGTAAATTCTGTATTCGTGCCCAGCTTCAAGAAAGTCTTTAAGCGTGTAGTAATACATCTTGTAATAGAAAATATTATGTGAACCCTCGTTGAAATGAGAATGTGCAAGGCGTTCTTTGTGCTGTACAACCGTCGCTTTGAACCACACGTCCACGTCGTCAACAATCAAATCTATCAAGGCGGCATAGAAATCAAACTGTTTATTAACTAATTTCGTCCACTTTAGCTCCGTATGGTAATTGTGTCGGTGACGCAACCATTTAATGTGTTTGTTTAGAGCAAGAGCTTTCTCTTCACTGCAACGTATTCCACCTAGCACCATAATGTCGGCACCATCATGTTCCAGATGGCAGCTTTCATCACAGAATATTTTATAAACCGTCATACCCCACCTTAATAAAAATTCTTTTTATTTAACGCCTCTACCGCGCTATCCAGCGCCAGTAAATCTAAGCGTTCACGGCCTGCGTCCAGCACAAAAGGAAAAAGCACAAAGCCATCAAACTCCTTTTGAATAATCAGTAGCTCTTCACCCAGTGCGGAAGGCTCGTGTGCCAAGCGCAGCCCTGAGCGGGTAAAAAGCTGAAGATGCTTGCGCTCAGTAAAGCCCAACTCAGTGAATCTCTTCGTCTTAACCGGACTAATCCTGTTGGTTTGATGATTTACCGTGAACATATACGCGTCCTATTGCTCAACCATTTCTGACGTAACTTTAATTTTACCTGTGACCGAACCATTTATTAGACAAGACTTGTATTCCTTTATTTTATCAATTTGTTCGGATATCCCATATATAGTGAGATCTATCTTATTAACCTCATATTCAATAAAATCAACGATCTCTTCTTGCTCTTTCAAAGGTGGTATAAATGACTTAAAGCTCAAAAAAGTCTCTTTTGATATGGTATTTCTTAGTCCCTTATACAACGGTCTCATCATTTTTCTTGAGTCTAAATTCAAATAGAAATAATAAAGGAATTCCTTACTAACACTCTCATCAAGTTCAAAAACCGTATAGGCCCCAGTAATCATTCCCTTAAATTTAGAAAGACCAACAGTTCTAGGGGTTTCCTCTACATCGAATAAACAGAATACAAAGTCACCGATACTAACTTCTTGGTACGTATTAAACTCAGCTGGAAATTTCCCCTCTGGGTTATCCATATCTCGTTTAATTATCCCTTTTAGGGTTAGAGATAGAAGCTCATAGTCTCCAGATCTTTTTCCTACCAATGATTTTTTTAACTTGAAAAGGCACTTATTAGGCTTTAATTTCCAGTGCTGCGGAATCTTACCAATCCAATCCACACCGGAGTCTTTCATTGGCACATTGGGATCAAGCCCTTGAGTCACCGCCTGTTGGATTATGTTCTGCTTACGCTCTTTCAGCAGGCTAATTTGCTGCTCTTTGATCGCAATCGCGTCGTCGATTTGCGCGGTTTTCTTGTCTAGGAAGTTGGCTATTAGGGTTTGTTGCTCATGGGGAGGAACAAACGTCTTAAAACTCAGAAATGAATCTTTAGGAATTGTATTTCTCAATCCACGATAAAGCGGTTTAAGCCTCTTTTTTGCATCAAGGTTCAGATAGAAATAGTATAAAAACCTATTGTCAAAATTGTCATTTGGTTCAAAAACGGTATATGCACCAGTAATCATCCCATTAAATGGCGACAATCCAACAGTTCTTGGGGTTTCCTCCACGTCGAACAAGCAAAAAATGAAATCTCCACACCGCACTTCTTGATAAGTGTCGAACTCTGCCGGGAACTTTCCCTCCGGGTTTTCCATATCACGCTTAATCACACCTCTTAGAGTAAGAGATAGCAAATCATATTCGTTTGAGCGTTTTCCAACCTGCTTTTTCTTCAAACGAAAGATGTGTTTATTAGCTAGTAAGCTCCAAGACGCCGGAATATCCCCTAGCCATTCAACACCTGAATCTTTATAAGCCTCATATCTCGGCATCAACGCTAAACTTTCCATTACGCTTCTCCCTGAACTTCCGCCACGTTCACACCCAATATCTGCGCAATAAGACCTTCGGCTTTTTGTTCTAGGTTGATGATGTCGGTTGCGACCTCTTCTAAACTACGCAGCGGTTTATGACGGTAGAAATACTTATTGAAGCTTATTTCATAACCAATTTTCACCGTATCTAGGTTTATCCATGCTTCATCAACATGAGGCTTCACTTCGTCTAGGAAGTACTGGTAAATGCTTTGCTGCTCTCCGTCTTTACGTAGGGGAACAGATTCTGTGTCACGCAGGTCTGAGTTGGTCTCGTAAGTAATGAACTCGCCTTTTTTGCCGCCTTCTGTTGTAGGAACGGGGTAATAACCAAAATCTGGCAGGTCAGCGACTTCACACTCATAGCGCTCCAGCAGGTCGTTTAATTTATCACCCGTTAATTTAACGATCTTTTTCACCACTTTCTTGGCGGTTTCGTCATACCAGCTCACCGCGTTCAGGATGGCATTTTTCTCAGGTGCTGAAAGCTTAATAGCATGGGCTTTTAGCGATTTATCAACTTGGGTTTTAAAACTATTGAAGTCATCAAATTCAATGCTACCGATGTCAGCCATCAGCGTTTCTGCCGTTTCAAGCAATGCTTTAAGCGCCAGCCAATGTTTCACATCGAGCAGTTTTGCTTTAGCTTTGGCATTGAGACTGATGTCGTTATCTTCACACCAAGAAAGAATGTCTTTCTCAATGGATTTCAAGAAGCTCTTTTTCTTTTCAGTACCATAGCCAGTTTTTTCGTAAACACGTTCGCCGTGCTCTGCGTACACGTACTCCATCACTTCACTAAGCTGCTTATCAAAACGCAGTGGGGCTATTGCGTCTTGAGTGAACTTGGCTCTTCGGCGGTCTGGGCGCTCGATAGTGACTTTGTAATAGCCAAAGTCGTCATTGCTAAACACTTTGCTGGCTATGCCAACAGGATCATTGTTTGCATCAAGTGCTCTTTCAACGCCCACACACGCGAGGTAAGTATCGGTAATTTCCGTGATGTGCGCAGGCGCAAATTCGCAGTTTTTGTTACCTAAGTTCTTACGCAACTTACGGTATAGCAAGCTGGCATCAATCAGTTGCACCTTACCTTTACGTGCCTCGGGTTTATTGTTGTTCAACACCCAAATGTAAGTGGTAATGCCGGTGTTATAGAACAGGTTATTAGGTAACTGAACGATGGCATCTAGCATGTCGTTTTCAATGATGAAGCGACGAATGTTACTTTCGCCACCGCCCGCATCACCGGTAAACAGCGATGAGCCATTATGAACAGAAGCAATCCGGCTGCCTAATGGGCTTACGCTTGGATCTTTCATCTTGTTGACCATTTCCATTAAGAAGAGCAGCTGGCCATCACTTGAACGTGGCGTGGCATCCACCACTTCGAGATTTCCCCAATAGTCTTTCAGGCTAACCTTAAAACGTGGGTCAATCACATCACTGCCGTCTTTAATGTGCTTCTGTTCAGACGCCCAACTCTTACCGTATGGCGGGTTAGACAACATAAAGTCAAAGCGTGAAGCCGCAAACTCGTCGGTAGACAAGGTGGAGCCTACTTTGATGTTCTCAGGGTTGTTACCTTTGATCATCATGTCCGATTTACAAATCGCGTAGGTCTCGTCGTTGATCTCTTTGCCGTAAAGATAAACATCTCGGCTGTCGTTTGGATATTTCTCTTCAATGAAGTTTTGAGATTCAGTGAGCATACCACCGCTGCCACACGCAGGGTCATACACTGTCATGGTAAGCGGTAACTGGTCTTTAACTGGGTCGAACACCAGGTGCGTCATCAATTCAATAACTTCACGTGGCGTAAAGTGTTCACCTGCTTCTTCATTGTTTTCTTCGTTGAACTTGCGGATCAACTCTTCGAACACGTAACCCATACCCAGGTTAGTAAGGGCTGGCATCTTGTTACCATCTGGGTCTTCGACCGTTTCATGAGTTAAGTTGATGTAAGGGGAAACAAACTTTTCGACGACATCAAGAAGGACTTGCTTTGAGGCCATGTGACGAATTTGCGACTTGAGGTTAAAGCATTCAATGATTTCTTTAACATTATCGCTAAAGCCAAGCAGGTACTCTTCGAAGTTGGCAAGTAATATCTGTTGGTTATTAGTCGCGGTGTTGAACAGGGATTTCAGAGTCCATTTAGATGTATTGTAAAAGACATAACCACTGGCCGCCTTCAACGGTTCATCATCAAGCTCTGTGGCTTGCATCTCTTCTTTTTGGAACTTTACCTCTTCAAGCACGGCTTCTTTGGTGGGTTCAAGTAACGTATCTAAACGTCGTAATACCACCATAGGTAAAATCACATCACGGTACTTACCGCGAACGTACACATCCCGTAAACAGTCGTCGGCAATGTTCCAAATAAATGAGATGAGCTTGTTATGTACACTATGATCCATTTTCTTTTCCTGTTCAGTGTTGGTTGCATCCCACTAGGTTGCTGCAACGGCTTCACTATAAATTTAAAATTCTGTTCTTTCTGTAACGCCTCAATGGCCGCTACATCGTTCGATTAACTTGTTCTGCCCGGCGCAATTCTTAAGTTTGTGACACCATAAAGTGCTTGGCTGTTACGCAACCAAAGCTGATACTCAAAGCCCATTAATGAGTGTTCCGTAGAACAATCCACATGCCATTGGCGTAGCAAATAGCCAGCGGTTGCTGCTCTAATCTCAACCTTTAGAACACCACCCGTCATGCCATAATCAAGTTCAATCGCTTCACTGTGCTCTATGCGTGGGTGTGGTACTAACTCCAGCTCTACAAAGCGATTCCATTGCCGATCTTGGTTTTCGAGCTCCGTTTCAGACAAAGTGGAATCCTCAAGCACGACCGCTGTTTTAATTCGGGTCAGTACAAAGTCACGGAACTCATTATGTTTACGGTCATAACCACGAACGTGCCAACGCAGGCCATTGTCCACCAGCGTATGCGGAACAATTTCACGCGTGGTTTCACCGCTCGATAACGACACATAAGTGATACTCAAGGCTTTGCCTTTGTGGATGGCCTCGGTGACTTTCGCCACTATCGATAGATTCGGTTTGTTAAGGTGATAAGGCGCTTCACAAGCCAGCGGCGGTTTTACCTTTCCAGTAAAGCCATCGCCGTACCCTTGGCTAATGGTTGCCAGCGTTCTCACAACGTCGTAGTCGAACAAGGGCTCAAATGCTTCACCGCGCTTGTGCAACTTGAGCTTTTGGTCATACTCAATGTTGCCTGGTGCAAGCTCTCGGTACATTGTGAAGTCTTTCGTTGCTTGTGCGGCGGCTATACTGAAGCGATCGACTAAATCCGCCCGTACCGCCTCTCCCTTAAACAATAAGGTGAAATCGATGTGGGCAATGCGATCCCTGGTTGCTTGTGGCAACTGCGCTATCTGCGAAAGCCTATCTGGCTTCGCCACTACCGTTTGTTTCAGACCATCATTTGTCATGCGTCTTGTTTATCCAATTCAACCAGATTCTTAAAACTCTGTTTATAAAGTAAGGACCGACATCGCGTAATCACATTGAACGGCATGGCACATGGCTGCTCTTTATCCTCAATGACTAATCAATCTCTATTGGTTGAAGCTGGACAGATTGCCATAAAACACTGAATAGGCTTCAACCTAATTAATTTTATTAGGTATCATCCTATCACAAATTATTTTGTAGGGAAGATTAAGCGGCAACTTTATGATCTGGATTACAATTGCCGCTGAGTCATGAGCGTGAAGACCTTGTTTTGTGCCAATGCTGATAGCCGCTATTAATGCGCTACCCGAACCAATGGCACCACGATGTTACCGCGATGAGATACCCCTTTGTCCGTCTCTGTAGATATCAGGACTCGTTGCTCACTCTCCCGAATGCGCCTGGCAACTTCTGCCTGGGCTGGTAGCAATGGCAGCATCCCTTCAGCAATCGCGTCCGGTGCAGATTCTTGGCCACAGGACATCAAATGCTTCCATGGATCTTTAAGAAAGCGCTCGAACGTGATGCCAAATTCAATGATGCGGGCAGAGACGAAGATTTCGCCCCAGTATTCAATGTAGGTGTCTTGGTACATGGAAAGATTCCTCTTGTTGGTTATATACCCTGCCTACTTGCAGCCGCAGCGGTGTTACCTGCATTCGCTCACCCCAATCACATAGAAGATCTATGCTCATGGGGACTCGCTCACTTGCCGCCTAGCTGCAACACCAAGCAGTTTGGGTATAACGTAAGTTCACTTTCCATTTTCCAGAGGTTTTCAAATATGCAAGGCTTACCTTGTAGAGAGCTACAAAGCTTTAAATCGATTGCGGGCATCTTTGTAGTCATAGTGGGCATGTTCTGAGCCACGATGATACAAATCATCTAGGTAAGTTTGTTCCTGCGGCAACTCGTCTTCGCTGATTTCGCGCCACCAATGTTTGTTGGCACCTTTTACACCGTCATGCCAGCGGTAACCGCGCTCTTTTAAATAGTCCTTTACGTCAAACGGCGCACCAAACGCACGAACTAACACAGTTCGCCTGTCTGCTTCTGACAACAAGTTTGCAACGGAATCGGGCAACAAATGAAACAACCAGGCCATCGCCAAACAATCGGTTGCAGCTCGGTGTCCTTCATAGAACCAACCTAAGCGAAGCAGCAGATACTCAAGTTTTCGACTTTCAAAACCCAGCGCCTTCCAATCTATGCCACTGGCTGAACAGGCCCAAGATAGATGTCCTAATGCAGCAAACCGATTTTCAAAGAAAGGACGATCAAACTGTGCATTGTGTGCAACCACCAACGGATCATCGGATAACCAACTCGCAACCAGTGCATCATCAATGCGCTGGCCTTGCACCATATCATCGGTGATACCGGTTAACTCGGTAATCAGCTCGGGGATTGGCTTGCCGGGATCTTCATACAGGCTGATCACATCAACAATCGACACAATCCGCTTAGCTGATGGGCTGTAAAGCACCTTAACCATACCAAGCTCAATAATGGTCTCTTCATCGGCAGACAGTCCGGTTGTCTCTGTATCGAGCAGCACCATTGGCTGTTCATCACCGACCATAGGAGAAAGTTCAAGTGGCCAAGTCTGCGGTTCACGCGTTAATGGAATACGCTCCAGCAATCTAAAATCTTCTGGTCTTTCTGGGATATCCGCGAGGCGCTCTAGCGGAAATGGCGCAGGGGCTCTTGTCATTGATGGTTCCTCTTCAATTCTATTGTTCGCTTTGGGTTATTTCACTGTGCCACAGGTTGTACAAAATGCACCTTGGATACCTCAGCGTTTTTTTAATCTTTCTACTGGGTGAACCCATGTATGAAGGCTTTGGATAAGCCTTTCAGAAAGCCTTAGCTAAACCGTTTAGGTAACCCTTACCGATACCCTTTACGTATGGCTTAGCCAACCCCTTGCCAAACGGTTGAAAAAGGCTTGAACTGAGTTCGACTGAGCACTTTAAAGATGCTCCTGACTTCGCTTTAAGCCTGTAAATTCAATACGAAGCAGAATTTTACTAACTGTTTTTAAACCCTTTGCAAAGGGTTCAACAAGCCTTGCCTGACGGTTACTTGACCCATGCGTTAACCAGTAGCAGTAACAGGATCAGTAACAGAAACAAGAGCAGTAGGCAGAAGCAGTATTGTCCAAGCCTTGCAGGCTTTGACGAGGGCGAGCAATCCCCACTTCAAGCTTTTCAACACAAAAAAGAAATCACCGACAACACAGCGTCTTACTCGAACAACCACAGTTTTACCTACAATTTTACTTGTAGAAATCAGCATAGCATTAGATACTGTATAAACAAACAGTGCTAATTGTAATTTTTCGAGGTTCGTCATGAGTGTCTCGCTGATAGGCCGTAGCGGCGCACTTGCCTTCATCAAAGCCAAGCGCCTTCGTATTCCATTGTTCATGGAACGTGTTTCTGCTGGTTTTCCCTCACCAGCGCAGGATTATGTTGAGCAAACGCTCGACCTTAATGAGCTGTGCATCAAGCGACCAGCTGCAACATTCTTTGTGCGTGTTGAAGGTGATTCAATGATTGATGCTGGGATTCACCCAGATGATATTTTGGTGGTTGATCGCTCTGTCCAAGCAGAACACGGTGACATTGTCATCGCGGGAATCCATGGTGAACTCACGGTAAAGGAACTTCAACTAAGGCCGTGCGTAAAGCTGATCCCAAGAAACCAGGCGTATGAGCCCATTCATATTCCTGAAGGGACAGAGTTAGAGATATTTGGTGTGGTCACCAATGTGGTGCGAAACATGCGCCGTAAGTCGTGACTATCCCATGCCAGTATTTGCCTTGGTGGACTGCAACAACTTTTACGCCAGTTGTGAGAAGCTGTTTCGTCCTGATTTAAAGGATTCGCCGGTTGTGGTGCTGTCCAACAATGACGGCTGCGTGGTTGCACGGTCGCGTGAAGCTAAGTTACTCGGTATAAAAATGGGCGTACCCGTCTTTCAGATCAAAGCTGAAATGCAGCGTCATGGCATTTTGGCTTTTTCGTCCAACTATGCGCTGTATGCAGATTTAAGCAGTCGAGTGATGCGCACTTTGGAGGAGATGGCACCACGAGTAGAGGTCTACTCCATTGACGAAGCGTTTTTGGATTTAACCGGTATTGAGTCTGCCCTATCCCTTGTCGAGTTCGGACAACAAGTGCGAGAGCGCATAGGCCACTGGATTGGGATCACCGTTTGTGTAGGCATTGCACCGACAAAAACACTCGCCAAGCTGGCTAACCATGCCGCCAAGAAATACCCCGCCACTCAGGGGGTTGTAGACCTGACCAATCTAGATCGGCAACGTCGATTGCTCGCATTAGTTCCGGTTGATGATGTTTGGGGCGTTGGTAAACGGCTTTCTAAGCGTTTAAATGCGTTGGGTATCACCACAGCCTTAGATCTCGCCAATGCGTCTCCTAGAGCCATCAGAAATCAGTTCTCAGTGGTTTTAGAAAGAACTGTCAGAGAGCTCAATGGTGAGTCGTGCATTGAACTTGAAGAGATCCCGCCAACTAAGAAACAAATCGTCTGTAGCCGTTCATTTGGCGCAAAAGTAACGCAATTTGAATTGTTACGTGAGGCCGTATGTGAATACGCAACCCGCGCCACTGAGAAGCTTCGCAAAGAACAGCAGCAATCCAAAGTGATGACCGTGTTTATACGTACCAGCCCCTTTAAGGACAACGAGCCGCAGTACAGCAACTCCGCATCGGGCGAATTGTTGATACCCAGTTGTGATACGAGGGATTTTATCGAGCTGGCCAGTCACTTGCTCAAGCGGATATGGAAGGATGGTTTTCGTTATGCCAAAGCGGGCGTCATGCTGTCTGACTTTTACGATCCAGGCATGTTTCAACCAGGACTATTCGATGACGTATCGACCCGCTCTAATAGCCAGCAGTTAATGTCAGTATTGGACACCATTAACCAAAGCGGTGCCGGAAAGGTTTTCTTTGCTGGACAAGGTACGAAGAAAGATTGGTCGATGAAGCGAGAGCATTTGTCTCCCGCTTATACAACACGCTGGGACCAGTTACCGCGAGTGAAGTAGCGTAGTTGACTCAATAGGCATTCACTCTACGACGCAGCATGTTGAGCTTATCAACCTGGCGTCGAATATCACTGAAGAATTCTTCTTTCTCCATGGCCAGCGCTAACTCCCATTCTTTGGCTAGACCTTGGCAGTCCAAAAATGAGTATCTCAGCTTCGTCTTTGAAATACGCAGTCCTTTACTAAAGACCACGCGCTTGCCTCGTTGACCGTGAAAGCTGTTGATGTACCACTCTATGCCAAAGCCATACTTAAAGTCTCTGATACGGACACCAAGCAGGCCCCAGTCTTTAAAGGACTCATTCTCTCGAACCTTGTAATGGGTAACCCAAAAGTCATCAACTTCAGCTCTTGCCAGCGCTTTTAGCCTGTCCGTTTCTTGCTGCAATAAATTTGATACTTCTGATTTCCATTGTTCATTGACGATTTCTACCAAACCAATTTCCCCATCCAATTAACCCCAAAAGCCAAAACCACTATCCGTTTGGCTTTTGGATCGAAACGCCAAACGTAAAACTGCCGTCACAATCACTGTTTGGCGTCTCGATATAAATCGACTCGCTCAATCCCATACCCGACAAGGGATACAGGCTGATTTCACATAAAAATGCCTGAAAAGACGTATCGTCATGAAGATACAAACCGTTTGGCGAGTTCAGGCCAGAATGCAAACGACGTTTGGCGTCTCGATTTTTTTGGCTCAGTCATCCGCCGCCAAACAGAGCCTATTCTCATACTTTTGCGAAAATGCAATAGGCAGATAGATGAAAGGATTTGTCACCTTTCTGCCCACCGCCAGTGCACCGAATCCTGATAATGACATTTGAGTGAACCGCCAGAGCACTTGGACATGCCCAAGCGTGACCTGAGCGGTTTATTGAAAACCGTTAGAGCACTTTGAGTGCACAGGAGATAAGTATGTTTGTACTAGGCGTAGATATCGGTTACTCAAACCTGAAGCTGGCAATTGGCCAATCAGGCAGTGAACCGAAAACCATTATTCTGCCTGCGGGTGCAGGTCCTGCGGATCGTATGCCGGAGCGTATCGGTGGAGGCGATGATGACACTTGTTTGTATGTGTCTGTCGATAATGAGCGTTGGGCCGCTGGTGTTCCTGCTGGACGCCTTCAAGGCTGGGAACGAGAGCTTCACCCGGAATATCCCACCACAAAAACCTATAAGGCGCTTTTTCATGCCGCCTTGTTAATGGCTGAAACAGAATCTATCGATTTGGTTGTCACTGGATTACCGGTTTCCCAGTTTCATGAACCACAACGTAAATCTGACCTTGTGAAGCGTCTAAAAGGTGTCCATCAAGTGACGCCTAAACGCAGCATCACTGTTCATGACGTCAAAGTGCTGCCGCAGCCTGCCGGTGCCTATATGGATCTGGTTCAAACAGGTGGTGATTTGGGCTTAATTGAAGAAGGTCGCGTCGTCGTCATCGATCCCGGCTTCTTTTCTGTTGACTGGGTTGCTCTTGAGGCCGGAGAAATTCGCTACAGCTCATCAGGAACCAGCCTTCAGGCAATGTCCGTGCTACTGGAAACCATTGATAAGCTGATTTCAGAAGATCACGGTGCCAAAGTAGGTATGGATCGACTTGAAAAAGCCATGAGAACCGGCGACTTGCAGGTCCTGCTGTTTGGAGAAAAAGTCGATATTTCACCTTATCTGAATGCTGCCATGAAAAAGGTAGCGCCTGTTGCGCTTACAGCCATGCGCCAATCCATGCGTGACGAAAGCATCAATGCGGACTTGGTATTGATCGCCGGAGGTGGAGCCTTGGCTTATAAGGAAGCGGCCAAGGAGATTTTTTCACGAAGCAAGATCATCGTGCCGGAACAGTCTGTTTTGGCGAACGTCCGAGGCTTCTGGTTTTATGGGGCGTGATCATGAGAGTCGTAGTCAACATTCCCCCAGGGAGCCACCCTGAACTGCTCAAAGAATTGGAAAAGACGCCGCCACGGGAACGTGCTGAGCGTCTGAGGATGCTGGCCACCTTTGGCTTAATTCAAATGAGCCAACCCAATCTATCCACGACATCTGTACCGGTGGATGGCCATGCACCAGATGGTGAAGTTACTTCTATGAGTACAGAGCCAGAACCCAAAGCAGAATCACGTAAACAATCTTTAAAATCAAAACTAGGGCTGGGCTTATAACATGGCATTATCAGTTAGCTGGCTCGATGCCAGGTTAAATAAGGAAGCAAAAGAAACCGTAGTAAAAGCCGACCGAGATGGGCTAAGTGCTAGGGTATCGCCCAAGGGCAAAATTGTCTTTCAGTTTCGTTATCGGTTCGATGGCAAGCAACAGCGGGTAGACATAGGTACTTACCCACTTATGAAGCTTGCTGAAGCCAGGAATGAGCTGGATAGGTTAAGGGCGGTACTCGACCAGGGCAGAAACCCCAAGCTCTACCTACAGCAGGAACGGGCCAAGTATTCTGCCAATCAAAGCTTCGAATCGATTTTTCGAGACTGGATAGACTCTGCCGGTAAGCAAGGGCTAAAGGAGAAAACGTGGCACTACCAAAAACGCAGCAGTGAAATATATTTGCTGCCCCGACTTGGCAAGTACCCATTAACTGACATCAATGAATTGTCCTTGCGAAACTGTCTTCGCGAGGTTTCGGAATCGTCCCCTTCAAACACAGAACGTCTGGTGTCTGTGCTGCACAAGTTCTATGACTGGCTGATTGATGAACAAATTTTGGAAATTAACGCTGCCGCAGGGATCACAGCAAAGAAAGTCGGTGGCAAGAAAGGCAAACGAACTCGGGTACTAAACGATAACGAGATCAGGATACTTTGGCGCTATTTGCATGAGTCAAAAATCACTGAGAAGAACCGCATCTACATAAAATTGCTTCTGCTTTTGGGCGGTCGCAAGGGTGAACTCATTCAAGCTGAAAAGCATCACTTTGACTTGCAATCTGCAATGTGGACAGTGCCCATAGAGATCCGCAAACAAGGTGAGAAAATTGGAGCGCCGATCATGCGGCCATTAATCAAACCAGCTATCGAGCTGATTGAACTGGCGATGCAAATGAGTAAATCAACTTACTTGTTTCCCGCTAACGGACAAGAAGAACTTGCCACAAATGGCTTTGATACCACTATTCCTAACAATGTGAAAATCTGGGCTCGCAGGTCGCTTGGTATTGAGATGGAACATTGGTCTATGCATGATCTTCGCAGAACGATGCGAACGCGAATGTCGGCCATCACGACGCAAGAAGTTGCCGAGTTGATGATTGGCCACAGCAAAAAAGGGTTGGATGCTATCTACAACCAATATCAGTACCTGGATGAAATGCGTCATGCTTACGACGTTTGGTATCAACAACTAGAAACCATCATCGAGCCGACAGGCTTTCCATTCAACTGGCGTTTCGGACAATAAGGGGTAGCTGAATTAAGGAAGAGACTGAGCTAGTACAACTTACAATGACCGAGTCAAGAAGTGCATTTGACTCGGTTTAGATTAGTTTTTTTTCCAGTTACAAAAAAACAACTTATAGAATAATTAATATAAGTTTCAAGACGCCTCAGAGAGAGGTATTTGCAATTCATCCACAAGGGTTTGCTTAGATTTATACTCTAGCTCGCTTCTCTTAATTTTTAGCTTTTGTAATAAAGCACTATGAGTCACCTCGAAATCATTAAAAATTGTAGACCAACTTTTAACGTATACTCGAATTCTTTCATCCGCCCCGGAAACAAGGCCCGCGCCGCCCTTACCAGCAAGGTCTTTCAACCGCCTTGTAATTTGAGTATCATTCTGGGAGATTTTAGTTCCAACAAGAACAACATCAAATCTCATTCTCTCATCATTAAAGGCAGGATGCTTATCAAGTACCTCAGCATACCGTTCAGCTTGAGCTAAATGTTTCTTATTCAATGCTACACTTGGTCTTTTTATTTCAATGATCGTACATTTAATAAATTCTTCTTGTGTAGAATGATCTATTGTGACCATTTTGCGTGCAAGAAACAAATCTACTTGGCCTTTTGCCCCCTCTATGGTAGCGCCTTCAATAAGATCACTGGTACTGATATTGTCCCCATCCAATATTTCAATATCTGAATTCCGAAGACTTCTAGCTGTATTAGAAAAGTCATCCTCTTCAGCACCTATAGTTGTGTACTGAGGGCCGAACAACCATGTATTAGCCTCAATAATACCTTGTAAGTCTGGTGTTTCTAGAACTTCTTTAGCGTGCTCTTTAAAAAGGTACTTCATTTTCTGCACGACTAGATCTCGCTTATGAATGTGTCCAATCGTGCTAATTATATAATCAAGTTTAGATTTACTTATTTGAGATGCAAATTCATCCATTTGCTCCTTATTTAAGTCTAAAACGCCTTCCAATATATCTATCAAACTATCATTTTCACTTGATGTAGATAGCCTATCAAGCAAACAGATTATAATTTTTGTTTGCTTAGCCTTTAGCCCATTAAAAGCTGCTGGATCAGCAACGCAGATACTAGTTACTAATTTCTTCGTATGTGCAATTCTAAAGGAACGATCTTCGTCAGACTCCCAATTGTAAACAGGAAAATATCCTTTTGCTTCGAAAGAATCGACAAGCTGAACAGCTCTTTCTCTAAGGAACCCCTGATAAATCTCGGCTGTTTTGTTGCGCAGTTCTTTTAGCAGCATAGCTAAAACTTTATTCCCATCACTCTTTTCACTAATGAAGAGATCTGCATTTGGAGATGAGGTATCTTGAAAATTATCGAACCACTCAGATTGTATATATCCACTTATGAAAAAATTGTTTTTGTAATTAAAACCAGTTAGGTTTCTATGCTTCTGATGTTCTTTTGAATCTCTAAAATAATTGTATGACTTTTCACCAGATGGTTTTTTAATCCACTGAATGATACTTGAATTAAATTTATTTCCATCAACTTCTATAAGCTCTTGAAACAACCTATGTTGAGGAGGAGTCAGTGGGACTCTATTAACTGATATTTTAATGTTAGAAAAAACTATTAGCTTCCAACCAAATTCATTTGAAAGCTCCTCCATGATATTTTCAATATTAGGGATTTTTTGAGATTTTTCACTCGTTATACCCGTAAGAAATACTGATGTCCCACTTCCATTTGAAAGAATACTACTATGCTGCTCTTTATCGTCGATCAACTCAACTTTGTACGTTTTAATACGAGACGAGTCTATGATGATACGTGCATTCTCAGATTTTCTTCTCGTAAGCCAGGTTGCGGTTGCAGCATATTTATGAAATGAATATCGCCCTCTGCCTTGGCTGCCTTTTTGGGTAACCTGTTTTTTGGATGAGTCATCCCAATTATCAAAATTTCGGTCTAGGTTATGAAAGTCAATTCCTTCTCCATTATCATGGATCTCTATTGACTCCACTCCGCCGAGATCACAGGTATTAATAATGACATCAATATCTGATGCACCAGCATCCAAACCGTTCCAGATATATTCACTCAACATCTTCCAAGCGGGAATTGAGCCGAAACGTTTTTTTATCGACGCATTTGTAATACCTGTTGTTCGTTCTTGAGGAGTCGCCACTTACCTATCCATCCAATCCATAAAAAAATCCATTCTGCTATCTTAGCCTAAGTTGGTGGACATATTAACTATATTGTTAGCACAAGCTTTCAAAGCGTTAGTCCAAGTTCCAACAGAAAAACTAAGCTACGCTATCAATTCCTAATTCTTCTCATACTCTTCCAAGTCTTCAATGTGCCAAAGCTTGTTTCGTGTATTTCGGTTGATACGAGGTTGCGGCAAGCTGCCATCTTTTATTCTTCGCCAGAGCGTCGTATAGCTAATGTGGTAACGAGCCATCACTTCGTAAGATGTTAGAAAAGGGGTTACTTGGTGCGCTACTGCTGTCATCTGCTTTCTCCTGAAAATCAATGTAAAGCTATCATCGCCTGATTCATCACTTGTTGATGGTCAGAAAGATGCATGATTTGTTCAGAAGATCAGCCTTATCAAAACACAAATGTTGCTATTAGGTACTTTTCAGCTCAAACCTATGAATAACAAGGGCTACAAGGCGGTTTGTGTCATGAATAGCAATCAACACGCCTAACGAGAAAAATTTGTACACACTGTTTGTACACTCGCAACGATGACACACCAAAAACTACAATGACGAACCCTTTAAATTCATAAACTTATATACAAAAAACTAGAGATGATCGCATTTATTCCGCTTTTGTAATGTCGAAACCAAAGTACCAAAAGCAGGAGGTACTTTCTTCATCAAACCCAATAACCACAAGGCCTACAGCCAGATTTGTGTCATGGAATTTTCGCCAAAGGCCTCTAAAACGGAATTTGTACTCAAGTTTGTACACACTTTCCGAGGTTACGCTTGAACATCATTGAAAAGCAAAGAAACGAGAAAAAGACAAAAAGCCTTTAAATTCAGTACGTAGAGATGTGATTGTGGTGTGCAATGAAAGGTGGTTTTAAGCGTTGAAAGGCTGGGCGGCATCAGGGTGGGAGATAATGGCAAACGTTCGCCGTTTTTTAAATTCGCTAGACATGCTGATTAACTACTTAAAATAATGATTTGGCATTATACGGCAAGCGATTGTTAGCTAATAATGCCAAAGGAGCTTTTTACGCAGAATCTGATGTTAAATCCAACGATAAGACCAAAGCATCTTCTTTACCATCGGCTGCTGGGTAATAATTTTTACGTTTGCCAATTTTTTTAAAACCGGCGGTTTTATAGAGTTGAACGGCTGCTGTATTGGAGGGTCTTACTTCTAAGAAAACACTGTTTGCATTTTTTTTCTTCGCGATAATCAGCACTTCTTTTAGAAATTGTCGACCTAATCCTTTGCCTTGGTAGGCAGGGTCCAAGCATATATTTAAGATATGCGCTTCGCCAACTGCGACTGATAAAATAACATAGCCTACGAACTGACCGTCTTTAATAAAGGCCCAATTTGAATAGCCAATTTTTAAACAGTCTTTGAAGATGCCTTCACTCCAAGGGTAGCTATACATTTGCCGCTCAATTGTCAGAACTTTGGGAATATCGTGTGTTTTTAATGGGCGTAAATAATCCACTTGAGGGCCAGTTAAACTCAGCAACGATTTTAATTTAGTTAACATCAAGCCTTGCTAACCAGCGTTCTTGCCAGTTGTATATCGTCCCAAGCTTGCCTTTTGGCTAAAGGTGTTTTTAATAAATCGCGTGGGTGGCAACTGACCACTATTGGTGTGGGCACACCATCAACCTTATGCACTGTTCCTGTTAGGTGGCTTAACGATTCGTTTGATTTTAGTAAGCTTTGTGCTGCCTTTTCACCCAATACAAAGACAAGCTGTGGTTTTACCAATTCTATTTGACGAATCAAGTAAGCTCGGCACGATAATAACTCGACCTTTTCCGCTTCAACATTAGCTGAACGACACTTAACACTGTTTGTTAAATGAACTGTCGATTTTTTAACCCCGACCGCCAATAACATTTCTGATAATAAGTGAGCCACGTCGCCGGTTAATGGGCGCCCTTCTCTATCATCTTGTTGTGTTGGAAAGTCACCAACGATGAGCCAGTCGGCGTGCATTGGGCCATCGCTAAACACTAGCTGGTTCCTAACAGCTGAAGCCTCACAACGTTGGCAGTTTGACGCTATTTCGTAAAGCTCTTGAAGGGTGTTTGCTGTAACGTCGTCACTGACTTCTTCGGCGATTACTTGTTCTTGCCTGCTCCTCTCTTGCCAAACTTGAACGCCCATCAGATCCAAGTAGGCTAGCTGCCTATTGGATGTTGTCATTCAGTTTTATCGCGTTGTGTTCGGCGCAATAAGCGCATCGTTAGTACTAGTCCAGATAAGGCATACACTAAACACATAATAAATAATATTAACGGAGGCGCAGCATAGATTAAGGCTAAAACCAGCATAACAATCACGGCAACGACAAAAGGCACCTTGCCCGTAAAATTAAGCTCTTTGAAACTATGGTAACGAATGTTACTAACCATTAATAAACCCGCACATAAGGTGACTGTTAGTAAGCCTGCCGTCGCCGCGGTGCCTGTTAATTGGTAGTCTTCCATTAACCACACATAGCCGGCCACTAGGGCAGCGGCAGCTGGGCTGGCTAACCCTTGAAAGTAGCGTTTATCAGCAATGTTATGCTGAACATTAAAGCGTGCTAAACGTAATGCACCACACGTTGCATATACAAAGGCTACCATCCAACCAAACTTGCCTAAGGACGACAGCCCCCACGAATAAGCAACTGCTGCAGGTGCCACACCAAATGAAACCAAGTCAGCCAAGCTATCGTATTGTGCACCAAACTCGCTTTGAGTATTGGTCATGCGTGCAACACGGCCATCAAGGCCATCCAGCACCATGGCAATAAAAATAGCAATAACAGCTATTTCAAAATGGCCATTAACTGCGCCTGTAATCGCATAAAAGCCAGCAAACAAGGCGCTGGTTGTAAATAGGTTTGGCAGTAAATACAGCCCTTTGGATGGAGGGGGTGTTTGTTTCATCAAGTACTAACTCCGTTGGTTGTATTTTTAGTATAGCCTAGCATCATCTATATAATGACAAAAAAAAGCGGCCGTTAAAACGGCCGCTTTTGTAGTCTTTAAAAAAACGACCTAGTTTTTAGTTTTATCAACTAAAGCATTGGCAGTAATCCATGGCATCATTTCACGTAATTTTCCGCCAACTTGCTCAATTTGGTGTGCCGCATTATTTCTGCGGTTTGCTGTCATTGATGGGTAGTTAGTCGCCCCTTCAACAATAAACTGTTTAGCATACTCACCATTTTGAATGTTTCTTAACGTTTCACGCATTGCTTCACGAGATTCGTCATTGATCACTTTCTTACCGGTTACATACTCACCATACTCAGCATTGTTTGAGATCGAGTAGTTCATGTTTGCAATGCCACCTTCGTACATTAAATCCACAATAAGTTTTAACTCATGCAAACATTCAAAGTACGCCATTTCTGGTGCATAGCCGGCTTCAACCAATGTTTCAAAACCCATTTTAACAAGTTCAACCGTACCACCACATAAAACAGCTTGCTCACCGAATAGGTCAGTTTCTGTTTCATCTTTAAAGGTTGTTTCGATAATACCTGTACGACCGCCGCCAATTGCTGATGCGTATGACAAGGCGATATTTTTAGCTTTGCCAGATGCATCTTGGAAAACAGCAATCAAATCGGGAATACCACCACCGTTTTTAAATTCGTTACGTACGGTATGTCCAGGCGCTTTAGGTGCAATCATAATCACATCTAAGTCAGCACGTGGTACCACTTGGTTATAATGAATAGCAAAACCGTGTGCAAATGCTAATGCAGCACCTTGCTTAATATTTGGCTCAATTTCTTCTTTATATAACTGAGATTGAAATTCGTCCGGAGTCAAAATCATTACTAAGTCAGCAGATGCTACCGCTTCAGCCACTTCTTTAACCGCTAAGCCAGCTTCTTGTGCTTTAGCCACTGAACTTGAGCTAGCTCTTAAACCAACAACAACATTAACGCCAGAATCTTTTAGGTTATTTGCATGCGCATGGCCTTGTGAACCATAACCAATAACAGCTACTGTCATTCCTTTAATGATTGAAAGGTCCGCGTCTTTATCGTAGTAAATATTCATCTTTTTCCTTAATTTTATTAAAATTTAACCGTCCTGCCTGCGCAAGACGCCGCACTTAACTTGTTACAGCGTTAACGATCTCTCACCACGAGACAAACCGATGACACCGGTCCGAACAACATCAATAACTTCATTTTCCAATGAAGACAAGAAATCATCCAACCAAGCTTTTTCGCCTGATAATTCAACAATCAAATAGCCATCCGTTTCATCGGTAATACGGGCTGATGAATCGGTGCCTAAACTGTCAATTTTTTGCAACATGGCATCATTCTTTTTCACCTTCAGCAAAACTAGCTCGCGTTCTAATGAAAAGGACTCTGATAAATCAATTAACTTCACCACATCAATTAATTTATTCAGTTGCTTTTTAATTTGCTCAATTGTCTCATCATTGCCAACGGTTACCAATGTTAGTCGAGACAAGGTAGGGTCTTGAGTCGGTGCAACCGTTAAGGACTCAATGTTGTAAGCTCTAGCAGAAAACAAGCCTGAAACACGCGACAAGGCACCGGCTTCATTTTCCAATAAGACTGAAATAATATGCTGACGACTCATGCCAATATCCTTTTATACTTTGAGTTTGGCGCCATTACCATATCGTTATGAGCTTTACCTGCCTCAATCATTGGATATACGTTTTCTTCTGTATCTGTTAAAAAGTCTAGAAAAACCGTACGATCTTTCATCGCAAAGGCTTCCCTTAGCGCCGGCTCTACATCTTCTTTTATAGTCACTTGAATACCCACATGACCATACGCTTCTGCTAACTTTTTAAAGTCTGGTAATGCCTCAAGGTAAGAATGCGAATAACGACTTTTATAAGTGAACTCTTGCCATTGACGCACCATGCCTAGATAACCATTGTTTAAGTTAATCACTTTCACGGGGGTATCGTATTGCAACATAGTCGATAACTCTTGCAGGCACATTTGTATGCTTCCTTCGCCGGTTACACAAGCAACATCAGCCTCTGGGTTAGCAAACTTTACACCCATCGCCGCCGGCAAACCAAAACCCATTGTTCCTAAGCCACCAGAATTGATCCAACGACGAGGTTTATCAAACGGGTAAAATTGTGCGGCAAACATTTGGTGCTGGCCCACGTCCGATGTTACAAAGGCTTCACCGTTCGTTACCTTGTACAGTTGCTCGATAACATATTGTGGTTTGATAGTGCCGCTGTTCTTATCGTATGCCATGCAATCTACTGCACGCCATTCGTCTATTTGTCGCCACCAATCAGCAATACGCTCACGATCAAAGGTTTCACCTAAACTCTCTATTTGTGCAAGCATGTCTAATACAACAGGTTTTACCTGTCCAACAATAGGCACATCAACCGTAATGGTTTTAGAAATAGAGGCCGGATCCACATCAATATGAATGATTTTGGCATTTGGGCAAAACTCGGCAATTTTACCTGTTACCCGATCGTCAAACCGAGCGCCGATAGCAATAATTAAATCACTATCATGCATTGCCATATTCGCTTCGTAAGTACCATGCATACCCAGCATTCCTATAGACTGCGGGTCTGTGCCTGGAAAAGCCCCTAAGCCCATTAAGGTCTGAGTAACAGGGAAATTCAACGTTTTACAAAGCCGTCTAAATTCTTCGCTAGCTTCACCTAAAATAACGCCACCACCACTGTATATTACAGGGCGTTTAGCTGCTTTAATCAGTTCAATTGCTTTTCTTGTTTGACCAATATTGCCACTAATTATTGGTTTATAAGAACGCATGACTACTTCTTCAGGATATTGGTAAGGCACCTTAATATCAGGGTCTGTTATATCTTTAGGGATATCAACCACAACAGGGCCTGGGCGACCTGACATAGCCAAATAAAACGCCTTTTTCATCGTTTCAGCAATATCGGCAACATCCTTTACCAAGAAATTATGTTTTACGCACGGGCGAGTAATACCGACTGTATCAACTTCTTGAAAAGCATCGGTACCAATAACTGCTCGAGGCACTTGCCCAGTGATCACCACCAGAGGAATTGAGTCCATATAGGCTGTAGCAATGCCGGTTACTGCATTTGTCGCACCGGGGCCAGAGGTAACAAGTACCACACCAGGCTTACCTGACGAGCGCGCATAACCATCGGCCGCATGAGTAGCACCTTGCTCATGACGGACCAACACGTGTTTCACATCTTCTTGCTTAAAAATAGCATCATATATATGTAATACGCACCCACCAGGGTACCCAAACACGTATTCCACACCCTCATCTTTTAAGGATTGGATGACGATTTCACCGCCACTTAGCTCCACAATGATTCTCCAAAATTCAACTGATTTGATTCGATCTAAAATAAATTCGATTACAACATGAAATCGAACTGGACAAAATACTAACTTTTGTGCATTTGGTCAAGCTCTTTCATTAGTCACACAGTGCTATATACTTAACCAAAAGACACTAATCCTACATAATCATAAGGACTTACCTATGTATCGCGCTTTGATGTTTTGTTTTTGCTTGCTTTTTACCCAATTTGCCCACACTGCAATTTATTATTGGGTTGACCACCAAGGCCAAACGCACTACGGGCAACAACCCCCGCTGGATAAGTCCATTAATGTGCAAAAAATCGCTGTATCAACAAACAGTTCTGTTGACCCTACTCAGCAACAACAATCAATTCAAGACAGTGCTAACAAAATAGCTGAATCTAATGCTGAACGTAAAGCGGCCCGCGACAAACTACAGCAACAGGCTGATGAAAACAGGCGCCGTAATGAAAACTGCGATGCCAGTAAAAAGAAACTTGCTGAGCTAGATTACGGCGGTAATCGTCTATACAAAGACGCTGAGGGGAACTATTCTCGCTTAACTGACGAAGATAGAAACAACCAGCGCGAACAACTTAACGACTTTATCAACAAGAACTGTCGCTAAGTCACCGCACTGTGAGTTTATTTTGTTTTTCTTTCCTTAGCCAACAGGTAATCCATAATCTTCAACATGTTCTGGTAACTCTTCGCCATTGACCCTGTGATAAGGTATTTACCTTCAACCACTATAGCGGGTACGCCTGTTACGCCATAACGGTCAACCATATCCTTCGCTCTTGCTACTTTTGTATTTACAATAAAGGAATGGTAGGTCTTTTTAAATAACGCCTCATCTACCCCATACTTCGTATAAAAGTTAGCCAGTTGATTGACCGTATTTATGACTGCCTTTTCTGCATGCATAGCATGAAATAACGCACCATGTGACTCATCTAATACGCCTAAGATATCGGCTGCGAAGTAGGCTCGTGCATGCCGCTCCCACTGTTCATTAAAAACCGCAGGCAAGCGAGCAAAATTTACGTCGGCAGGAAGGCTTGCTACCCAAGGATCTAATGTAGGCTCAAAGTGGTAACAATGCGGACAGCCATACCAAAAGATTTCCAATACTTCGAGGCGGCTTGAATCATCTGTGGGTTGAGCAGGTTTAATCAGCTGATAATCAACACCTTCTTTAAACTCAACGTCTGCGGCAAAAGAAGAACCTGCCGATATAAAAAAAATACTCAATAAGACCAATAGTTTATTCATTATTCTCTCCTAAAATTGATAACGCTAAAGTTCGCCGTATGAATGCAAACCAGACAAGAACATATTGACACCCAAAAAGGCAAACAAGGTAACAAACAAACCAACAATGGCCCATGCAGCCATCGGTTTTCCACGCCAACCTTTTGTTAACCTCATATGTAACCAAGCTGCATAATTCAACCAAACAATTAAGGCCCAAGTTTCTTTAGGGTCCCAAGACCAATAACCACCCCATGCTTCAGCCGCCCATAACGCGCCTAAAATGGTCGCCAAGGTAAAAAATGCAAACCCTAGAGCGATGGATTTATACATAAGGTCATCAAGAATATCTAACGCTGGCAAGGCCATTGCAATACTATTCGAGTTAAGTCGTTCCGCTCTGACACGAATTAAATAGGCAGTTGCTACCATAGCAGCTAAGGCAAACGCACCATAACCAACGAAGTTGGCTGGCACATGAATTTTCATCCAATAGCTCTGTAAGGCCGGCACTAATGGTTGAATATCGGCGGCATCTCTATCAAACGCATACCAAAGCAAAAAGGCAACCGCTGCACTAATAATTA
This sequence comes from Cycloclasticus sp., assembly GCF_019090545.1. Taxonomy (NCBI): domain Bacteria; kingdom Pseudomonadati; phylum Pseudomonadota; class Gammaproteobacteria; order Thiotrichales; family Piscirickettsiaceae; genus Cycloclasticus; species Cycloclasticus sp. Next base: position 113,753 of record NZ_JAHRVT010000033.1, read on the forward strand.
GCAGTACAAACCCGCCTAACATGCGTGTCTGATAACGACGCTCGTAAAACAAATACAACAAGGCCGTAATAATTGAAAATAAAATAAACACTTCATACAAATTGCTCACTGGGATATGCCCAACATCTAAGCCGATAAGGTATGACTCTCTCCAACGAACCATTAACCCAACCAAACCCATTGTTGTTGCCGACCAGGTCATCGCGCTGGCAACTTTCCCTATAAAGTCTGAACGTGCAAAAAACGCAATAAAGTACGTAACCGTTGCAAGCACATACAGTGCGCTCATCCACATAATGGCTGATTGACTTGATACCAAAAACCGCAAAAAGAAATCCGTCTCCACATCAGTCAGCCCGTTTGTGTAGCGACTAATGCCAAAAATACTGAGTAAAAAAACTGCCAGTGACAGCCCCCTAATTTCTTTCCAATGCCAACCTAAGGCAACTAAACTGATACCGGTTGAAAATAAAATAACCTGCTCATATACATCCATTAACGAGGCATAGCTCGCATAGGCATATCCGCTGCCAAGCAACACCATAATCGCCCACACCCAATCAACTATACCGAGCCCTTTCCAAAAAGATTGCTGATCTAATTCTTGTTGCAACGCTGCATGTGTACTGTTCATATCGTTACCTTAACCTGTTAAAACACGATCAAACTGTGCTTGGATCTGTTTATATTGTTTCGAAAAGTCTAATTTATTTCTAATCGCATGACCGGCCAAAACAAACCTTAGCCCGCCATCTTTTTCTTCCAGTCGTGCCCATAACCGCTGCTGAGGGGCATAAAACATTAAGAACACCCCTAATATCAGCATCGCACAGCCCGGGTAAACTAAGTTCTTCCCTGGTGCCTTCGCAATTTGCAAGCCACTCGCTTGCAAATGGACAAAGCTAGCAAGTTGAAAATAGACTGGTGAGCCATAACGGCCAATTGCACTCATTGCAGCCGAGGCAGCATCAAAAAACTCAGCCTTTTTTTCATCTATACCTAAGCTGACATCTACGCCTTCATTCAACAATACATCAACATATACTGCGCCCAACATTTGTTGAAGCACCCTAACGTAAAGTTTGGTGACTTCTTCACGTTTATCAGCTGGTACATTTTTCTCAACATTATCGATCACGCCATCCATTCCATTTTCAATAAATAGCCCTACCAATTTAATCATCGCTTCGTTTAATTGCGCAGCATCAGTAGACGGTAAGGTCGAACCGGCAAAATTTTGCTCTGTTACTATTCTACGCAACAACTCTTCATTACCAAGCGCATGCAGATAATTCATAAACCGTTTTATACTGCCTTTATCGTCTGCGGGAATATACAAATACCTAAACTCCTCAGCCGGTGAACTACGCACCCCACTTAAATAATAATATGCACCTTCTTTTTCTACTGGCACCATATAGTTTAAATACTCTTTCGCTTCGCCCGTTTTGTCACGCATTTTAAACTGTACGCTAGGGCCTGCATTTTCAAACTTTTTATCCGCCTCAGCCGATGGATTGATATTAAATAATCGAAAATCAGATGGTTCTAGAATCCACCTCTCACCAGATAAATTTATTGGTACTTCCGCACCAACCTTAGTATCCACCTTTTTACCTACATTACTTTCGCCGTTTAGTGGCCAAGCAAGCATTTCTAGTTTAGAGCCACCATCAGAAAAACTGGCCTGATAAATAGAATACCCATCGTAGATTAACGGATGATTAACGGAAATAGTTTGCTCTAAGGGTTGATCCAAGCGCTCGTCATAAATCACCAAATCACTTTCAAATGATTTCGGCTGACCGCTTTCATAATGCTCTATTCTAAAATCTTTAACTTCCACCGTGAAAGGCAGCTCTTGCACCAAGTAACCGTCTTTATAGTTAAGAAACAAGACATCTGTTTGACGACCTTCTGGTATCGAAACACTGCCTCTAAAAGACTGATTATTAATACCTAAGCGACTGACCTCAGGCACCTCATTGGCTACAATGTTTTGAGTTTCAGGTATGATTTGACCCAACATTTCTCGTGCTTTCAAGACTGCATTACCATCTATCAAGCCGCCAATACAGATAAGCACAATAGCTACGTGCGTTAAAATATAGCCCAGTCTGCTAGCCCCACCTTTCATACCAGCAATCAAGGTATAAGACTCACCCTCTTTCAGCCGAGCACTATAGCCATTATGTGAGAATATCTTTTGCGTAACATGCTGCACATCAGCCATCGGTTGAGGTAACGTCCAACTATAGGTGTTTGAATAATTCTCCAAGGTTTTAAGTTGGACATTTTGCCTATATTCACGCATTTCGCGCAACATATTTGGCGCGTTTTTATAAATACAAGTACTGGTAGAGAGCACCAGAAAAAGCAAAATAAATAAAAACCAACTGGATGAATAAACATCATAGAGCCCAAGTTGATTAAACACATCAAACCAAAAGGGTCCAAATTTTATTATATAGTCTGTGTATGACTGGTTTTGCTGTAAAACCGTCCCAATAATGGCCGCTATAGATAGCGCCACTAAAAGGGTTATCGCCAAGTTCATCGACCCCATAAACTTCAACAACAAGGCTGAGGTTCTAACTGACGAAGTACTTGTCGCTGGTTGTGGATTTTTCATAAGAAATTTTAGGCCGCGCTTGCGCAAGCACTAAGCTAATAGCAAAAAGGGGCAGCAAACTGCCCCTTTTTGCAGAAAAAACGTTCGTTTAGTGCAAACCAGAAATATATGATGAAACTGCTTCAATTTCTTTATTGTTCATCCGACCAGCAATGTCACGCATCATTGCTTGATGATCGTTATTTCGTGTTTCTGCTTTGAAATCCTTCAGCGCTTTAGATAAATAAGCTGCGTGCTGACCGCCAATACGTGGGAAACGCGCTGGCGCACTACCTGCCCCATTAGGGCCATGACATGCAATACAAGCCGGTAAACCATTATCAACCTTTCCAGCACGGTATATCTTTTCGCCCAGCTTAATTTTATCTGCGCTAGCCGCCTCAACCGTTGACGGCACGCTGGCAAAGTAAGCCGCTAAATTTTCAATATCAACATCTGTCAAACCGGCAACCATTGGCGCCATTGTTGGGTCATTTCGTTTTTTACTTCGAAAGTCGTGCAGTTCTTTTTCAATATAATAAGCATGCTGCCCCGCTAACTTTGGCCACATCGGATTGGAGCTGATGCCATTTTGACCGTGGCAAGCCGCGCAAACTGCTGCACTCGCCTTGCCGGCTTCAATATCACCAACGGCAAAAGCATTCGTTGATACTAAGGCAGTAAAAAAACAAACCAATAATATGTTCAATTTCATCATCATTCCAAGCCTACTTATTTATTTAATTCCAGCATAATATGCCGCAAGATTCGCCACGTCATCGTCAGTTAAAGCACTAACCATCGCCTGCATTGAAGGGTCTTTGCGCACGCCTGAACGAAAGTTGTTTATTTGCTTTACCAAGTACTGTTCTTTTTGACCCGCTAAATTAGGGTAAATACCCATAGGACTAATGCCAGCCACACCATGGCAAGCCGCACATTGCGCTGATTTTGCTTTACCTGCTGCCGCATCACCCGCCCATGATTGACCAGTAATTGATAGCAGTAAAACGGCTATCGCCAGTAACACCTTATTCATCTTTATTTCTCCAATATATTTAGCTTAACGCTAGACTAGCGCGTAATTTTACAATAAATTTAATTGAATTTAGTATTTTTCTAAGTGATTTGTTGTTATCCCCACTGCAAATTGCTTGCTCCGGTACAATAAACAAATTTATCGCTTGGCTTGTAACATGAACCCTCTTTATCACCGCGCAGAATACTTACTAAACGCTCCCAACCTCAAAACAACTCCTAAAGGGGTTGAATATGAGGTGGCCTTTGCTGGTAGATCTAATGCTGGAAAATCCAGCGCCATCAACACATTGACCAACCAAAAAAGCCTCGCCAGAACCAGCAAAACGCCCGGCAGAACTCAACAACTTGTCTATTTTAAGCTTGATGATCAGCGCTGTCTTGTTGATTTACCCGGCTATGGCTTCGCTAAAGTCCCGCCTAAAATTCAGCAACAGTGGCAAACTGAGCTTGAGCGCTACCTAGAAAAAAGGCAGGCACTGCACGGTCTGGTTTTACTCGTCGATATCCGCCGCTCTTTAGGTGAGTACGATAGGCAAATGATTGACTATGCTACTCATCTAAATTTGGACGTCTTTGTAGCCCTAACCAAGGCCGACAAACTTAATCGAAATAACGCTAAAAACACTTTATTTGCCGTTCAAAAACAACTTAAAGATTCACCTGGAAATGTACAAGTTGAGCTATTTTCTTCGCTAAAAAAAGAAGGTGTCGAACAACTACATAACTGGTTGGATGAGCACCTTAATGTACAAAAATAATAGGCAAAAAAAAGCTCTAGAACCATACAAATAGCCTAGAGCCTTATAAAAACCCGGTTATTGCTAACCGGAAACTTGCTCAAGGGGAGGGGAAGTTTATGAGCAAGTATATCTTTACAGATACAACTGAATAGACTGCGCGTTTTAAAAAAAGTTCAACATTAAGTATTTTTTCAACACGCGCCTCTCCTTCAAAACTCTGTTCAGTTACAGCAAACATATCACCGATCAATGCGCTTCATCCCAGTTCTTACCCATACCAACATCCACGACTAATGGCACATCCAAAGATGCTGCCCCACTCATTTTTTGTTGAATAATGCTCGCGGCCTGATCTAAATAACTGTTTTCGACTTCAAACACTAATTCATCATGCACCTGCATCACCATTCGCACAGCAGGTTTATCAACTTGCAACCAATTATCCACCGACAACATGGCTAACTTAATAATATCTGCCGCTGTTCCTTGCATGGGCGCATTAATAGCTGTTCTTTCGGCATACTGCCTACGTTGTCCATTCTTAGCCAGAATATCAGGCAGGTATAAACGTCGACCGAATAACGTTTCAATATACCCTTGCTCACGCGCCAGCTCACGTGTTTCGTCCATATATTGTTTTACGCCTGGATACCTTTCAAAATACAAATTGATATAGCCTTGAGCAGCGCCGCGATCAATATCTAACTGTTTCGCTAAACCAAACGCAGACATGCCATAAATTAAGCCGAAATTAATCGCCTTAGCCGAACGGCGCTGATGAGTCTCAACTTGATCAACGGGCACACCAAACACTTCTGCTGCTGTTGCCTTATGCACATCTAAACCCTCTTTAAAGGCTTGCAAAAGACCCGTGTCCTGCGATAAATGCGCCATAATCCGCAACTCAATTTGTGAATAATCAGCTGCCATGACAGTAAAGCCTTCCTCTGCAATAAATGCTTGGCGAATCCTTCGACCTTCTTCACTGCGTACCGGAATATTCTGTAAATTCGGATCAGATGAAGATAATCGTCCCGTTGCCGCAACCGCTTGGTGATAGGAAGTATGCACACGCCCAGTTACTGGGTTAATTTGTTTTGGTAATTTATCGGTATAGGTTGAGCGTAACTTACTCAAACTACGGTGCTCAAGAATCAAGCGCGGCAAGGGAAAGTCAACGGCTAAATCTTGCAAAACGCTCTCTGCCGTCGAAGGTTGACCCTTGGGTGTTTTCTTTAGGACTGGCAAGCCTAATTTATCGTACAGAATCTCTTGGATTTGCTTTGGCGACCCCAGATTAAATGGTTGGCCCGCAGCCTCATGGGCCTGCGTTTCCAAGGCTTTAATGCTGGCGGTTAATTCGCCACTTTGCTGACTTAACATTTGCTCATCAACCAACACCCCTGTTTGCTCCATTCTGGCTAACACAGGCACCAGTGGCATTTCTATCGTTTCATAGACCGTTGCCAAACTGTCTATTTGCTTTAACTGAGGAAAAATATGCTGATGTAAACGTAACGTAATATCAGCATCTTCCGCTGCGTAAGGTGCTGCCAGCTCAATAGACACTTGATCAAAACATATTTGTTTTGCGCCTTTACCCGCCACATCTTCGTAATGAATAGTTTCTTGCCCCAAGTATTTTTCAGCCAAGGCATCCATATTGTGCCGCGACGCAGTGCTGTTTAAAACGTAAGACTGAAGCAGAGTATCGTGACAAATTCCCGCCAAGCTAATACCGTGATTAGCAAGCACGTTCGCATCATATTTAAGATTTTGACCGACCTTACGAGCACTTTCTGACTCTAACAAGGGTTTTAATTGATCCAACACCCATTGCCTAGATAGTTGTTGTGGCGCACCGGGATAGCTATGAGCCAACGGAACATAGGCCGCATGACCTGCTTCAACAGCAAATGAAACACCCACGACCAACGCTTTTGTATAGTTTAAATGTGTTGTTTCGGTATCAAAGGCAAACAACTCTGCCTCTGTCAGCTTTGCCAACCATTGGTTAAATGTTGCTTCATCTAGAATCGTTTCTACGGTTAATTCAGTTTTTGCCGGTAACGGTTTCTCATCCACCTGTTCGCTGGCAACGGTCGACGCCTTTGTTCCACCCAACTGTTTTAACCATGAATTAAACTCATAATGGCTTACCATCTCCTTTAAGGTTTCTGTATCCGGCTGCGTTCTTATTAAATCCGCCGGAGCCTTATCTAACGGTACATCACATTTAATCGTTACGAGCTCTTTTGATAACGGAATCGCATCAAGGTGATCACGCAAACTCTCACCTACTTTGCCTTTTACTTCATCAGCCTTTGCGATAATTTCATCCAGTGAACCGTATGCATTGAGCCACTTTGCAGCCGTTTTTGGTCCCACTTTAGGCACACCCGGAATATTGTCGGAGGTATCGCCCATCAAGGCTAAATAATCAATAATCATGTTAGGCGGCACACCAAACTTTTCCTTCACGCCTTCTTCGTCCAGCCATTGGTTATTCATTGTGTTAATTAATGACGTTTTATTGGTGACCAGCTGCGCAATGTCTTTATCGCCTGTTGAAATAACAACATTAAGATCTTCCTCTTCGGCCTGCTTAGCCAATGTACCAATCACATCATCCGCCTCAACACCTGGCTCCATAACTAAAGGTAGCCCCATTGCTTTTATTAACTGATGTAATGGCTTAATTTGCTCTCGCAACTCGTCAGGCATTGACGCCCTGTTGGCTTTATACTCAGGATACATATCATTACGAAACGTCTTTCCTGGGGCATCAAATATGACTCCAAAATATGCCTCTGGGTACGTCTCAACCAGTTTTTTAAGCATGTTTGTTACGCCTAAAATGGCGTTGGTGTATTCACCTTTTGAGTTTGTTAATAATGGCAGTGCATGATAGGCACGAAATAAGTAAGAAGAGCCATCTACCAATACCAATGTTTTTTCAGCCATGAACCTATCCAATATTTATATACGCAAGATTATACCCAAGGGTATCGAGCAAAGAACATAAGTTTCACTCAAGCAACATCGATCCTTTAATTTAGCCTTATACTGCGCAAACCGATTACCATGTTATAAAAAACAGGAGCAGCAGATGAGCGATCAAAAACGCGAAGCATGGAAAATTTTTCAAATTATTGCCGAATTCGTCGATGGTTTTGAACAGCTCTCACACATTAAGCCTGCCGTCAGTGTCTACGGTTCTGCACGGCTCAATGAAGATCACCCTGATTACCAACGCGCCGAAGCCATTTCCCTTGCCTTATCCAACGCCGGCTTTTCTGTTATTAGCGGTGGTGGCCCTGGCATTATGGAAGCTGCCAATAAAGGCGCCTTTAAAGGGCCGTCTTCAAGCATAGGGCTTAATATTCTGTTACCACATGAACAACAGTCCAACCCTTACCAAGACGTCAGCTTAAATTTCAGACATTTTTTTGCCCGTAAAGTCATGTTTGTCAAATACGCCACCGCTTACGTTGTCTTACCGGGTGGCTACGGCACCTTAGACGAACTGGCTGAAATTTTAACCTTGGTTCAAACAGGCAAGACTCGAAAGATACCCATTATTCTCGTTAATAAAGAATTCTGGAACGGCCTAATTGATTGGTTTTCAAACACCTTAGTGGCAACAGGAACACTTAAAAAAGAAGACCTCGATCTATTTCAGCTTTGTGAAACACCCGAGGAGGTGCTAACAGCTATTTTTGACTTCTACGAGCAGCGTGGATTTGCGCCTTCTGCCGAAGAAGAAGAAATACTGCTAGAGCTTTAAAACCGCTAAAACAAAGCCAAATTGTAAAAACTCACCAGTTAGTGTCATAATTGGAGAAACACTTTATTCCAAAGGAAAATCATGCGCCGCTGCTTACCCATTATTCTAGCCCTACTACTGATGTATTTATCAAACGCTACGGCAGAAGATGCAAGACCGACTGTTGTCCCTGAGCCGCCCGAACTGCCTTCACAAATTGTGAGCGGTGAGAATATGTCACCTGACATTACAATCACCCGTAAAGAGAAAGAAACGATTACTGAGTACAGTGTTAACGGCAATGTTTACATGGTGAAAATTTCACCTAAAAACGCACCGGCTTATTATATGGTGGATACCGACGGTGATGGCAATTTGGAAACGCGCCGTTCAGACTTAGAAAAAGGCATGAACATTCCCCAATGGTTACTGTTTAGCTGGTAGTTCCAAAGCGGTTTTCTAAGTTATGTCTGTCTATACGGTCGTTGAGCGCGCCCAGCTGGTCGCCCATTTAACGCATTACGATTTGGGCCACCTTGTTAGCTTTCAAGGTATTAGTTCCGGTATTGAAAACACCAACTATTTTGTAACAACCACCCGCGGCCAATATGTATTAACGCTGTTTGAGGAATTAAAAGCAGAAGAGTTACCCTACTTTTTAACGATCATGGCTTTTGTCTCAGCCAAGGATGTCCCTAGTGCACAACCGATCCTCAATAAAGCAGGCAATTACCTATCCACCTTAAATGGTAAACCGGCAGCCATGGTAGAAAAGTTAGCCGGCACTGATGTTGACAGCCCCAATTCGACCCAATGCGCCGTTATTGGTCAGGCAATGGCAAACTTACACTTAGCCAGCTTAGAACTAGACATTTATCGCGACAATAGTCGAGGCGCTCACTGGCGACAACAAGCGGCAGAATTACTGTTACCATTAGTTGACCAAGATTCCGCTGAACTTATCAACAGCGAATTGGCTTTTCAGGCCCCCTATGACACATTAGGTCTACCTAAAAGCGTTATCCATGCCGATTTGTTTAGAGACAACGCCTTATTTTCTGGCGACCAGCTATCCGGCATTATTGACTTTTATTATGCCTGTAATGACTATTTTACTTACGATATAGCCGTTGCTGTAAATGACTGGTGCATCAACACTAATGGCTCCTTAGACAACACTCGCTTTAAAGCCTTTATGTCTGCTTACCAAGCTATTAGACCGCTGACAGAAGACGAAGTTAGACACTGGCCTATTGTAATACGTGCAGCTGCTTTTAGATTTTGGTTATCGCGCTTAAGAGACGTGCACTTTCCAAAAGAAGGCGAAATGACTCACCTAAAGGACCCTGATGCCATGAAACAAATTTTATTAGCCCGTCGGGAGCTTCCTAACAACTACTGTTTAGAATAATTATTAATCCGACCTTACGCTAAGTAAACAAGCAACCTTATTTTTTGAACAAGGCCTAACACTCCTCATTTGTTTCTTTGCAAACTCTACATGACCATATTTTTTCTTTTTTAAGCCTGCTAGAAACTTATCCAGCTTGGCCGTCTTCTGCAAAAGCCTCGCTAAACCCTCATCCTTTATTGTCCAACCTAATTTAACGCATAAGCCTGTATTCAGTTGACAACACATTGTAATATAGCCTCTTCGTTATGAAACTCAAACCACATGTTCAATACGCTGATCTGTCTTATAGACTCTATTAACAGGGTTATTTTTAATACCGTTTCTTGGTTCGTTGCTTTGATGGTTGTCGTTATGTTTGGCATTGTGACCTTACGTTACGGCTTCAACATCGGCTCGATCGCCGCACAAGAGTCCATAACCTACCTGCATGGCTTAGTATTTATGTTGGCCATTGCACATACACTTAAAATAAATGGTCATGTACGTGTAGATATTTTCTATCAACGCCTAGGGCCGAAAGGTCGCGCTATCGTCAATTTGCTGGGCTCAGTGTTTTTATTGCTCCCCGTAAGTATCTTTATCGCACATGCCAGCTGGGACTACGTATCTACTTCGTGGGCTTACTTTGAAGGCTCTAGAGAAGCAGGTGGACTAGACGGTGTCTTCTTACTTAAATCGTTAATTCCACTGATGGCTTTTTTACTGTTCTTGCAAGGCTTATCGGAAATCATGAAATCAATTTGCACCTTACGCGAGGCTAATCATGGACGGTAGTATTGCCTTATGGATGTTTGCCGTTGTCTTTCTTGTTTTACTAATGGGCTACCCCGTTGCCATTAGTTTGGCAGGAACCGCTTTAATTTTTGCCTTTGCCGGTGATTACTTTGGCACCTTTGACACTGCTTTTTTAGCCGCCTTACCGAATCGATTATTTGGCATTATAGAAAACGACACATTAATTGCCGTTCCCTTATTTGTATTTATGGGCGTGATGCTAGAAAAGGCTAAAATTGCCGAAAGCCTGCTTGAAAACATGTCTAAGCTATTTGGCACCCTACCGGGCGGTTTAGGTTTCTCGGTTGTATTAGTTGGTATGTTAATGGCTGCAAGCACCGGTATTGTCGGGGCCACCGTTGTAACCATGGGGTTATTGTCTTTACCGACCATGCTAAAACGTCAATATGACCCGGCGCTGGCTTGCGGCACCATTTGTGCCTCTGGCACACTGGGTCAAATTATCCCCCCTTCCATTGTATTAGTGCTACTTGGCGATGTTATTTCATCTGCCTATCAGCAAGCTCAACTCGATATGGGCATTTTTTCGCCAGACACTGTTTCCGTTGGTGACCTGTTTGCTGGCGCCCTAATTCCAGGTATTTTATTAGTGGCTTTGTATTTAATATACTTAGCTGGCCTGGCTTTTTTTAAACCATCCAGCTGCCCGGCTTTACCCCGCCAACAGGTCGATAAATCACTTTATTTAGGCTTAATAACCGGCCTAATGCCGCCCTTGGTTTTAATTATCGCCGTCTTGGGTTCTATTATTGCCGGCATCGCAACACCAACCGAGGCCGCTTCTGTTGGCGCGGTAGGCGCAACTTTTCTCGCTTATTTAAAAAAACAACTTAGCCTTGCCCAATTAAAAGCTGTAACACAGGACACCACTCAGGTTACCAGTATGGTGTTTTTTATATTGATTGGCGCTTCGCTATTTTCGTTAGTTTTTAGAGGTTTTGGCGGAGATGAACTGATAGAAGAATTACTGTCTGACTTACCAGGTGGGGTATTCGGCGCTATGCTGGTGGTCATGCTGGTTATGTTTTTTTTAGGCTTCGTGTTAGATTTTATTGAAATAACCTTTGTTGTCGTACCCATTGTTGCACCTATTTTATTAGCAATGGATATCAACCCAGTTTGGCTGGGTATTATGATTGCGTTAAACCTACAAACTTCGTTCCTTACACCACCTTTTGGATTTGCATTATTTTACTTACGCGGTGTTGCACCGGCGGCTATTAAAACCAGTCAAATATACCGAGGCGTTCTACCATTTATATTAATACAACTAGTCCTATTAGCCTTATTGGCTGTTTGGCCAGCGCTAACGACCTGGCTACCCAGCATCATTTACAATAATTGACTTTAATCACCTATTAACAAATCTTATGTGTAATACCTTTGCTTTTTTCAAAGCCAGTAATAGACTAAAAGGAATGTAACCAGCGAGGGGAAACATGTCATCCGTAGCAGAAGAAATTAATCATGACGTAAAAATAACTAAAACAATTTTGCTGAACACAGGGTCCGTTGAACAAAAAAGAGAAGAAATTCGCGACTACCTACACAAAACATTTCAGCTAGAAGAACAGTTATACAGCACACTAAAACATGATGAGGCTTTTTATTTAAGGCCTGAATCTCTCCGTCACCCCCTTGTTTTTTATTACGGCCATACTGCTACTTTTTTCATCAATAAACTCAGCCTTGCCTCGCTGATCCAACGGCGTGTTAACCCGCGCTTTGAATCAATCTTCGCCGTCGGTGTGGATGAAATGTCGTGGGATGACTTGAATGAGGCCAATTACGATTGGCCTATCATCAGCGAGGTACAGACGTACCGACAAACCGTCTTAACACTGATTGATTCACTTATAAGCACCCTACCGCTCGAACTTCCGATTACTTGGGAAAGCCCGTTTTGGCCTATTCTTATGGGCATTGAGCACCAACGTATCCATATTGAAACCTCTTCCGCTATTATTCGCCAAATGCCGCTTGAACATTTGCAGCAACATAGCACTTGGAATGTTTGCCCTCATGTAGGAGAAGCCCCTAGTAATGAACTGCTTAATGTTGAAAGTGGGCGCATTAAACTTGGTAAAGATAAAAACCACAAAACCTATGGCTGGGATAACGAATACGGTGAAAAAGTTGTCGATATTGAAGAGTTTTCCGCCAGTAAGTACCTTGTTTCTAATGCTGAGTTTCTCAGCTTCATAAAAGACAACGGCTATCATCAAAAAAGATTTTGGACCGAAGAAGGCTGGAACTGGGTGCAATATAAAAAACCCGAACACCCGCTTTTTTGGATACAAAAAGATGATCGCTACCTTCTTCGCACCTTATTAGAGGAGCAAGAAATGCCTTGGAACTGGCCAGCAGAGGTCAATTACTTAGAAGCAAAAGCGTTTTGTAACTGGCTTAGCGAAAAGAAAGGAAAACCTATTCGCCTACCCACCGAGGAGCAATGGCAACACTTACACCAGCTTCACAATATTCCTGACCAACCAGAGTGGGAACAAGCACCCGGCAACATTAATCTGGAACATTGGGCATCTGCCTGCCCAGTTGATCACTTTGCCTTTGGCGAATTTCACGACTTAATCGGCAACGCATGGCAATGGACAGAAACACCCATCAGTGGCTTTGATGGCTTTGAAGTTCACCCGTTATATGACGATTTTTCCACCCCCACCTTTGACACACAACACAATTTAATTAAAGGCGGCTGTTGGATTTCAACCGGCAACGAGGCCACCAAACACGCACGCTATGCCTTTAGGCGCCACTTTTATCAACATGCGGGATTCCGCTATGTAGAATCAACACAACCTATGGAAAAACCATCTGCTATGTACGAAACCGATACCGCTGTCTCTCAGTATTGCCACTTTCATTACGGCCCGACTTACTTTGATGTAAAAGACCTTTCTGCTCATTGTGTTCAATTATGTTTGGAGCAACTGCAAGATAAACCCACCACTCGCGCACTTGATTTAGGTTGCGCCGTTGGCAGGGCTTCATTTGAACTGGCACAACATTTTGATGCGGTCACTGGCATCGACTTTTCTGCGCGCTTTATCCGCATTGCTCATCAAATGCAGCAAAAAGGCAAAATTCATTATGAGCTAATCGAAGAAGGTGAAATAGTCTCCTATCATGAACAAACTTTAGAGCACATTGGCCTTAGCAACAATCGCGACAATATTGAGTTTTTTCAAGGTGATGCTACCAACCTAAAACCACAATTTACCAATTATGACTTAGTACTGGCCATTAACCTTATTGACCGTTTACGCACACCCGCCGTTTTCCTAAATGATATTCGCCACAGAATTAACGTCGGCGGCCTATTGGCCATTGCTTCACCATACACATGGCTGGAAGAGTTCACGCCTAAAGAAAACTGGTTAGGCGGCATTCGTAAGGATGGCGAGCCGTATTCCACCTTAGAAGGCTTAAAAGATCACTTAGGTGAGCATTTTAAATTAGTTAACGACCCCACCGATGTGCCCTTTGTTATTCGCGATACCAGTCGAAAATTTCAGCACAGCTTTAGTCAGCTGAGTATTTGGCAACGTACTAGTTAATAATGGCTGACACAGACAATACCGCCGTTACCGTTTCAATTGCACGCAAGGTAAAAAAAGGCGCAGAACAACAGTATGAAGACTGGCTACACCGGCTTTCTGAGGTGGCCACTAAAGTTCCCGGGCACCAAGGTGTGCACATCCTAAAGCCATCTGCACAAACAAGCGGTGATTATGTGCTTATTGTTGGTTTTAATTCCTATGCACACCAAAAAAAATGGGAAGAGTCTGAACAAAGGCAGCGCTTTTTAGATGAACTTGATGAAAAAGGGCTTATTGAAGGCAGTACAAAAATAAAGAAAGTTTCTGGGTTAGAATTTTGGTTTACCTTGCCAGAAGTTCCCAGTAGCGCCGCACCTAACCGGCACAAAATGGCCCTAGTGCTAATGGTCGTGGTATTTTCTTTATTAGTAACCATTAACCAAGTATTTGCGCCTTGGTTGTCAACCTTAACGCCCATACTAAAACTTGCCATTATGGTGGTGGGACAAGTCTTACTGATGACTTACCTTGTTATGCCAGCAGTCACACGCTTGCTTAAAAACTGGTTATATCGCTAAGGAGGTTAACGCCCTAAACGAGCACTAAGACTCTTGATGTTGCTGCAAATCAGTACGAATCCACTCTGCCATTTTAGTAGCACGGACAAGCCAAATGTCTGCGTACTTCTTTGGCAAGTGCTCATATAAATTACGCGAGAATAACGCCACCCAATCATCAACCAGGCTTGGTGGAATTTTTAAATAGCGGTGTACGGCATGGGGGTTATAAATATCTTCACGATAACGCTTACCGCCTAAATCAATCCACCAAAAATGACCTATTCGTTGTTTAAGCTCGTCCCAATCTTTCACCTCAGAAAAGTAACCACCAAGCATTGGATGCACTTTGATAAGGTCATAAAAACTGCTAACCACCTGCTGAATGGTTTCTTTACCAAGCGTCAAATGCAACTCTCGATAAGCCCTATCAGCATTTATCTCCCCTGCTCGTTTATCAGACTCTTTATTTTCAGACGAATCATTCATAATCATTAGCCTTTTTCGTTAAAACATTACTCAAACAGTGCATTAAAAAATGCGGCGCAAGTTTTTAAAATTAGTTTCATTCTTTCAGCTCAGTTGATGTATGAAACGTTAAGCTCCTAACCCCCTAGCCCGCATGTATGCATACTCTGACACATCCGACCATTTAATCGCTTGCTGCTGAAAGCTACTATACGAGGCATAAACTTTTTGTGAGAACGCATCTCTATCTACAATGTCCTGTACCACTTCATTGGATAGCCAGTGAAGTTTTTTTAGCACATCATCCGGTAGGGCTTTAACACTGACTTGATGCTTATTTACTAAGGTGTCTAATGCTGCATTATTTTTTGCGCTAAACTCTGAAATCATGTCCATACTAGCGTCTTTACATGCGTGTTTTACAATGGCTTGCAAATCTTTCGGTAACGACTCAAAGGTCTGTTTATTAACAAATGTTTCTAGCGTTGAGCCAGGCTCATGCCAACCAGGGTAATAATAGTTTTTTGCTGCTTTATACAAACCAAAGGCCAAGTCGTTATAAGGCCCAATCCATTCGGTTGCATCAATAGCACCTGATTGCAGTGAGGTAAAGATTTCACCGCCTGGCATACTGACGGGCGTTCCACCTGCACGGCTTAACACTTCGCCACCTAGACCAGGAATACGCATTTTTAAACCTTGCAAGTCATCCACAGAGTTAATATCTTTACGAAACCAGCCGGCCATTTGAACACCCGTATTACCCGTTGCCATAGGCACTAGGTTAAATCGGTCGTACAGTTCCTCCCATAACGCAAGGCCGCCGCCGTAATACAACCAACCGTTAACTTCCTGTGCTGTCATTCCAAAAGGGATGGCGGAAAAGAATTGCGCCGTTTCACTCTTGCCTTTCCAATAATACGGCGCACCGTGACCCATTTCTACAGTGCCACGAGACACTGCGTCAAAGGCTTCAAAAGCAGGGACCAGTTCGTTGGCACCATACACTTTGATACGAATACGCCCCCCAGTCATTTCCTCTATGGTTTTTGCTAAATAATTAGCATTTGTGCCTAATACGGGAAAGTTTTTGGGCCATGTTGTTACCATTTTCCATTTAAATTCTGGCTTGGCAGCTAAGGCCTTTCCACCCACAGCGAGTGACGTGGCTGCGACCATACCGCTGCCAAATGATTTCAGTACATCACGACGTTTCATTTATATGTTCTCCATTGACTCTTTAATGCAGCTCGCGACTGCTTTTTATTGATTAACTGCCAAGATATTCATCTTAATAACAATAGCACCCTGTTTTGCCATCTATCATTTAACAAGCGTTTTCTTGAATATAAACACCAAATCTGCCCAGTGTACGATATTTTAGTGTAATGAGGCCTTGCTCGCTAAAAAACGCACAAAATAATGGCGCTTTTAACCCCCTAAAATTGAACCCACTAGCTATCTATATTACCGACAATACACCATAGAGAGAAGTGTTAAAAACTAGACTTAATCCATGTATACTAACTTTTTTATCACTGACCCCAATTCAATCTTATGCAGCGTATTGAACAACGCCTAGAAAAAATACTTTATGCCTCAAGGTGGCTACTCGCCCCTATCAACCTTGGTTTAAGCCTTGCTCTGATTTTATTATCTATCAAATTTTTTCAAGAAGCTTTTCACTTTTTCCCCATTATTTTATCCACTACAGAATCGGACATGGTGCTGGTGATTCTTTCGCTAGTTGATATGTCTTTGGTGGGTGGGCTAATTATTATGGTGATGCTCAGTGGTTACGAAAACTTTGTTTCGCGAATTGATATTGAAGAAGGTGCCGAAAAGCTGTCTTGGCTTGGCAAATTAGATTCTGGCTCGTTGAAACAAAAGGTAGCCGCCTCAATCGTCGCAATTTCTTCAATCCATTTACTTCAAAAGTTTATGAATGCCGAGCATATCGCCAACGATAAACTGATGTGGTACGTTATTCTGCATATTACTTTCGTCCTATCAGCCATTGGCATGGCTTGGGTCGATAAGATGAATAGACATTAAAAAACAGGACCTCACTATGCAATACAGACAACTGGGTAGAACCGATCTTAACGTTAGTTTAATTGGCCTTGGCACCATGACGTGGGGCCGTCAAAACACGCAAGAAGAAGGGTTTGAGCAAATGGATTATGCTCTCACTCAGGGCATCAATTTTTTTGATACCGCTGAAATGTATGCTGTTCCACCAACACCTGACACCTACGGCAAAACTGAAACTATTATTGGTAACTGGTTTGCCTCACGTAAAAATCGCGACAAGGTGATCCTTGCGTCAAAAATTGCCGGGCCAGGTATGGAGTGGGTACGTGAGGGCAACAACTTTATTGACCGTAAAAATATTCTATTAGCCGTTGAAGACAGTTTAAAACGTTTACAAACCGACTACATCGACCTTTATCAACTGCATTGGCCAAACCGCGGTTCTTACCACTTTGGTCAAATTTGGGACTACGCTCCTAACTTTGACAAACAAGCGGTTGAAGACAACTTCATTGAAGTTCTTGAAACAATGGATGAGCTTATTAAGGCAGGCAAAATTCGCCATGTGGGTCTATCAAATGAAACTGCTTGGGGCATCTCTAAATGGCTAGAGTTGTCTGAAAAACATCAGTTGCCACGTATGGTATCGATTCAAAATGAATACTCATTAATGGCTAGGCACTTTGAGCCAGACCTTAGTGAAATTAGTCTACATGAAGATTGCAGCTTACTCGCTTGGTCGCCTTTAACTCGTGGTTTAATCAGCGGGAAATACCTTAACGGCGCTATGCCTGAAGGCACCCGTTTGGCTATTGATTCGCGTGTTGAACATCGTGCTAACGCACAAACAGATGCCACTATTGAAGCCTATATCGCGCTAGCTAAAAAACATCAGCTTGATGTTTGCCAAATGGCGTTAGCCTTTGTTAATCAGCAACCTTTTGTTAGCTCTAATTTAATTGGCGCTACCAGTATGCAGCAATTAAAAAGCAATATTGCATCTATTGACCTAACGCTATCTGATGAAGTTAACGAGGGAATTAAAACCATTAGAAGACAATACCCTATGCCTTTTTAGGCCATATCTACGTCTCAAAACGACCTTTTATGCCAGTGCCCAACCAACGGATTATTGCCCAACTTCATGATAAGGGTGCTGGCTAACAAAGTGTTGAAGCACTAACTTCAGCTTAGCACTTTGCACAAGGTTACCGCACGCTTCAGCCTCATGGATATCGTCTAAGATAATCTCTTTAATTGCTGGAACGCCAGCTTCAGTTTCAAGCAAGTAATGCCCTAGCTCTAACGCTACAATGTTTGGCACATGTTCATGCTCTGCGATAGCCTCTATTTCTTCATTGGTGAGACCACTCAATTCGACACAATCTTCATATGTAAGCATGATTAACTCCTTTTTCTATATTCATTCCATACCCACTAATGTAGACAAATAATCCTAATTTTCTCTCAAGAAAAACACCCTTAAAGTGCTAACAATCATGTATTTCTTGATCTCAATCATATATTCCACATAAATCCCATCTATTGAGCATTGGGCGCGTCGTTCAACACACAAAAATAACGGTCTAGCTCTAGGTTTACGGGCAAGCCCTTGTTATGTCATGTATTCGTCAGCTTAATCTTAAGATTGTTCTTGCATAAGCACTAAGCCTTTGCGAGCATACAACCACATGAATATCGATTAGCTATCTTTTTCTCGAAATTCATTTGTAGTCATTGAAAAAAACATTCATAATTAAATGCTTATATAATAACAACGGAACACTATGAAAACCCAACTTATCATCAATAATGAGGCCGTAGACGCCTCAAATGGCGCAACATTTGAACGCCTAAATTCACTCACTGGCAACGTTGTTTCTCAAGGTGCTGCTGCAACCATTGACGATGCAAACAAAGCAGCTGAAACCGCTGCTATTGCTTTTAAAACTTGGTCAGAAACTGGCCCAACCGAGCGTCGCGCTTTATTACTCAAAGCAGCCGACATCCTAGAAAGCAAAACGAATGATATTATTCAAGCCATGGCTGCCGAAGTGGGCGCATCCGCCTTATGGTCTGGCTTTAACGTAATGATGGCAGCGGGTTTATTCCGTGAAGCCGCAGGCTTAACAACCCAAGTACAGGGTGAAACAATCCCAACGGATAAGCCTGACACTCTGTCTATGACATTCCGCCAACCCGTTGGTGTTGTGTTAAGTATGGCACCTTGGAATGGCCCTGTAGCGTTAGCAGCTAGAGCCATTGCCTACCCTATTGCATTTGGTAATACGGTTGTCTTTCGCGCTTCTGAAGTCAGCCCAAAAACGCATCTATTGGTTTGCGAAGCGCTGTTTGAGGCAGGTTTACCAGCAGGTGTTTTAAACGTTATCACACATGCTTCTGAAGACGCACCTCAAATCACTGAAGCATTGATTGCACACCCAGCCATCCGCCGCATTAACTTCACAGGCTCTACTCGTGTCGGCAGCATTATTGCCCAGCAAGCAGCAAAGCATTTAAAACGCTGTTTGCTTGAGTTAGGTGGAAAGTCTCCGCTAGTGATTCTAGACGATGCCAATATTGACGAAGCGGTTAGAGCGGCTGTGTTTGGTTGCTTCTTATATCAAGGTCAAATTTGCATGACAACAGGCCGTATCATCGTAGATGAAAAAGTGGCTGATGAATTTATAGAAAAATTTGCTGCCGCTACCGCACAACTGACCATGGGCAATCCAGCGGAACCCGGCAACGAAATGTGCATTGTTGGCCCACTGATTGACTCGTCCTCCGGTGAGCGCTTAAACAGTATTGTTAAAGATGCAGTAGACAAAGGCGCCAACGTAGTTTCTGGCGGAACAGCAGAGGGCGCATCGATGCCTGCCACTATTTTAGATAATGTTACTGCTGACATGCGCGCCTATCACGAGGAGTCTTTTGGTCCGGTTATTTCTATTATTCGCGTTAAAGACGATGAACAAGCACTGTTTGTTGCAAATGATACGGAATACGGTTTATCGGCCTCTGTCTTCAGCCGCGACTTCCCAAGAGCGATGAAAATGGCAAAACATATTGAATCGGGCATTTGTCACATTAACAGCGCAACTGTTAATGGCGAAGCTCAAGCGCCGTACGGCGGTACTAAAGCAACCGGTTATGGACGCTTCGATGGCCGTGCAGTGATTGATGAGTTTACCGAATTACGCTGGGTTACAGTTGCACCAAACCACGTGCACTACCCATTTTAAATTAATAGCTATTCCCCCAGCTTATTGAACATAAGCTGGGGCGTTTTAAGGCTAAACTTTATCTAATTTCGCATAGGCAAGCATTAGCCATTTACTACCCGCTGAAGAAAAATTAACCTGCACTCGCGCTTGCGCACCACTGCCTTCAATATTCAACACCACACCTTCGCCGAATTTTGCATGCACGACATGCTCGCCCATTTTAAAACCAACGGCTGATTCATCACTAAAACTAGCTTGTTGATTGCTTACTACGGGGCGTGTTACACGAGCGCCTAAACGAACCTCCTGCATTAACTCTGCAGGAATTTCCCTAATGAAACGAGACGGCATCGGATAGCTTTCTTGCCCATGTAAACGACGCGATTCTGCAGAGGTTAAATACAACTTCTCCTTTGCTCGTGTAATACCAACATAGGCTAGCCGTCGCTCTTCTTCTAGTTTCGCTGCATCATCAACCGAGCGCTGACTAGGAAACAAGCCTTCTTCCATACCAACCATAAAGACCAGTGGAAACTCCAAGCCTTTTGCCGAATGCAGGGTCATCAATTGAACGCAGTCTTCAAATTTATCACCTTGAGCTTCACCAGCCTCTAAAGCAGCATGGGCTAAAAATGAGTCTAACTCACTCAACTCTTCAGCTTCATCGGCCTCATAGGCAAATTGACGCGCTGCATTGCTAAGCTCTTCTAAGTTTTCTACTCGTGCTTCGCCCTTCTCGCCTTTTTCTTTTTTATGATGTTCAATCAAACCAGAACGGCTAATTACCTGTTCAACTTTTTCATGTAAGCTCATCGACGCCATATCAACAACCAGTTGACGAATCAAGGCTAAAAAGCCCGTCAATGCATTTAATGCTCGACCAGTTAACGCCGCTTCCTCACATAACTCATTTGCTGCCTGCCAAAGGCTTATGCTTTTCCCACGAGCTTGCTCACGAATAATATCTAGCGTACGCGTACCTAGCCCGCGTGTTGGCGTATTAACAATGCGCTCAAATGCCGCATCATTATCGTGATGAGTCGCCAGTTGCATATAGGCTAATGCATTTTTAATTTCTAACCGTTCGAAGAAACGATAACCACCATACACACGGTAAGGAATACCGGCAGCCATTAGATACTCTTCAAATAAGCGCGACTGAGCATTGGAGCGATATAAAATAGCGGCTTCTTCACGACTGTGCCCATTCGTCACCCAGTCTTTAATTCTATCAACAACAAAGCGCGCTTCATCCTGATCGTTATAGCCCGAATACAAAGAGATTAACTCGCCTTCCTCACCATCGGTCCATAACTCTTTACCCATCCGCCCATCGTTATTAACAATAATGGCATTGGCTGCTTTTAGGATGGTACTGGTGGAACGGTAATTTTGCTCTAAACGCACCACCTTATGTTCAGCATAATCTTTTTGAAAACGATGAATATTCTCAATCTTTGCACCACGCCAACCATAAATAGATTGATCGTCATCACCCACTACATATAAGTTTTCAGATTCTTCTGTGAGTAGCCGTAACCAAGCATATTGAATGGTATTGGTATCTTGAAACTCATCGACTAACACATGTTTAAAACGCTGCTGATAATGTGCTCTTACCGCATCGTTATCACGTAATAACTCATGTGCTCTAAGTAATAATTCAGCAAAATCGACCAGCCCAGAGCGCTGACAAACTTGTTCATATTCTGCATAAATCTCTAACATTTTTTGCTCAAAATGATCACTCGACGGCGCAATATGTTTCGCTCGTTTACCTTCGTCTTTTTGTGCATTGATAAACCATTGGACTTGGCGAGGTGGCCAGCGTGAATCATCCACATTCATTGATTTAAGCAAACGCTTAATCATCCGAAATTGATCATCTGAATCTAGCACCTGAAACGCATCTGGTAAGCCCAGTTCTTGAGCATGCATTCTTAATAAACGATGGGCGATCCCATGAAAGGTGCCAATCCACATGCCACCAACCGGTGTTTTTAGCATCGATTGCACACGCTCACGCATTTCACCTGCCGCTTTATTAGTAAACGTTACCGCCAAAATACTGTACGGCGAAACACCT
Source organism: Cycloclasticus sp. (assembly GCF_019090545.1). NCBI lineage: Bacteria > Pseudomonadati > Pseudomonadota > Gammaproteobacteria > Thiotrichales > Piscirickettsiaceae > Cycloclasticus > Cycloclasticus sp. Next base: position 136,049 of record NZ_JAHRVT010000033.1, read on the forward strand.
TCAACCTGCATCAGCCAGGCAACTCGATGCACCAGCACACGCGTTTTACCACTGCCTGCCCCTGCTAAAATAAGTGCGGCCTTTTCTGGGCCACTCACTGCATCTCGCTGAGCATCGTTAAGCCCATCTAATATATGTGTAATATCCATGTGAATATTTTATACTGACCCGACACCAGTTTCATTGAAACAGACAAAAAATAACAACCTTTCATAAACCAACGCCCCGTTCGTTATTTAAGTTGCCTCGATTGACAAATGACAGCAAAAACTTTGGAATAAACAAATGGACGACATCAGCGCTAAAGAAACCACAACCATAAAGCATTATGAACATAATGCAGACGCTTTTTGGAGTGGCACAAAAGATCATGATGTTTCGCAAAACATTAAGGCCTTCTTAGCCGCTCTTCCAAAAGACAAAACCCTTAATATACTTGATTTTGGCTGTGGTCCCGGCAGAGATTTGAAACACTTTAAATCTTTAGGGCACGTTCCAATAGGCCTAGATGGCTCGCCAACCTTTTGCAAAATGGCCACACAGTACAGCGGCTGCCCAACACTTAATCAAACCTTTGCCACGATGACGTTGCCCTTTGAACATTTTGATGGAGTTTTCGCCAATGCATCAATGTTTCATGTGCCAAGCTCACAACTTTTAAATGTATTGAATAAGTTGCATCAGTGCTTACGCCCAAATGGCATTTTATTTACGTCTAATCCACGCGGTAACGCTGAAGGCTGGCAAGGTCAGCGTTACGGGCATTACCAAGAGCTAAAGGACAGTAAAGCTTTTTTGGAGCAAGCCGGGTTCGAGATATTAACGCACTACTATCGCCCCGAAGGGAAACCACAAGAACAACAACCTTGGCTGGCTATTGTTAGCCGACAAATCCCTCGCTAAGCCAAACAAGCACTTATTCAAATTACTTTTTAAGACTGCTTTCTCTTTGTTCATATAAGGCTGAATTAAAGGGTTGTTTTAACTGCCCAATAAATTGATCCCACCGCGTTTGATCAAATCTATCGCCTAAACCAAACCGTATATTTTGAGGATCATCTCGCAAACAAAAGCTAGCAAAAACCCTATCCCAAATGGACAACACACTGGCGTAATTGGAATCTGTTTCGTTTTGCAAGTGCGAGTGGTGAACCCAATGAACATGAGGCGTAACAATAATGACACGTAATAATCTATCCAACGTAGCTGGAACAGCAACATTACTATGATGAATTAAAATAATCGGTAACGCTATCAACTCATAAATTAGCAACTGCTCTACGCTTAAGCCAATGATTGGCAACACCAATAAACGCAGAGCGCTTGAAAATATTATCTCTACGCTATGAAACCGCACCGCTGAACTGGCATCCATTGCTGCATCCGAATGGTGGACAGCATGAAATCGCCATAAAAAGGGAATTGCATGATTGAGTCTATGCCAGCAATATTGCCAGCAATCGAATAACAACAGACCAATTAATAACTCAAAGTAGGGGTTTAATGTCAGCCAATTCAATAGGCCAAACGAATGGCCCACTGCCCATGTTGTGACTGACAACACCAAACCCGTGAACAAAACACTCGCTATAGCCGCATTTAAAACACCTAATAAAATATTAGCCGCATCATGCCTCAACCGTGGTTTGACAGCATCATAAAATCGAAACATCGGCGCTAGCATTTCTAGCATTACCAGCGTTGCTAATACCAGAGCAACAAGAACCGGCTTAGCAGCAAGATCCATTTCAGCCATGACTCAGCCTCAAGCGATTAATCAACTTACTCTGGTTAGGCCAGCTAATAACAACGCCAGCCTAAACATTTAGCTCCTTCAAAAAGCTAGCCGAATTTTGATTGCTCAGGATCTCTGCGCTATTATGAGAAGATGTTAAACCTTCTTATATAGCTCGGCACCTTTGCTTTTAAACTCGCCTGCTTTTTCAGCCATCCCTTCAGCCAATGCATCTTGAGCATCTATGCCTTTATTCGCTGCATAATCGCGCACATCTTGGCTAATTTTCATCGAACAAAAATGTGGCCCACACATGGAGCAGAAGTGGGCAACTTTGGCAGAGTCTTTAGGTAAGGTTTCGTCGTGATATTCACGTGCTCTGTCCGGGTCTAAACCAAGATTAAACTGATCTTCCCAACGAAATTCAAATCGCGCTTTTGATAAGGCATTATCTCGTATTTGTGCGCCGGGGTGACCTTTGGCTAAATCCGCCGCATGTGCAGCAATTTTATAGGTAATAATCCCCACTCGAACATCTTCTTTATTCGGTAAACCCAGATGCTCTTTAGGCGTAACATAACAGAGCATCGCACAACCAAACCAGCCAATCATCGCAGCACCAATGCCCGATGTAATATGGTCATAGCCCGGTGCAATATCGGTTGTTAAAGGGCCGAGGGTATAAAAAGGCGCCTCATCACAGCACTCTAGCTGCTTATCCATGTTTTCCTTGATCATATGCATAGGAACGTGACCAGGACCTTCGATCATTGTTTGCACATCGTGCTTCCAAGCTATTTTCGTCAGTTCACCTAACGTTTCTAGTTCACCAAACTGAGCTTCGTCGTTTGCATCGGCCAAGGAGCCAGGGCGCAACCCATCGCCCAATGAAAATGACACATCATACGCTTTCATAATTTCGCAGATATCTTCAAAATGCGTATATAAAAAGTTTTCTTTATGGTGTGCTAAACACCATTTCGCCATAATAGAACCACCGCGTGACACAATGCCGGTCGTCCGCTTAGCTGTCATCGGTACATAACGTAGTAAAACGCCTGCGTGGATTGTAAAGTAATCAACGCCTTGTTCTGCTTGTTCAATCAAAGTATCGCGGAAAATTTCCCACGTTAGATCTTCTGCTTTACCGTTTACTTTTTCAAGGGCTTGATAAATCGGCACCGTACCAATCGGCACAGGGGAATTACGCAAAATCCACTCACGTGTTTCATGTATATTTTTACCGGTTGATAAGTCCATGATGGTATCCGCGCCCCATCGAATGCCCCATACCATCTTATCAACTTCTTCTTCAATCGAAGAAGTCACCGCTGAATTACCTAAATTACCGTTAATTTTAACCAAGAAGTTACGGCCTATAATCATTGGCTCTACTTCAGGGTGGTTAATATTCGCTGGAATAATCGCTCTGCCACGTGCAACTTCGTCACGCACAAATTCTGCTGTGATCTGCTCAGGGATACTTGCGCCGAAGGATTCGCCGGGGTGTTGCTCTGCGTTAATTTCAGAACGCTTCATGTTTTCACGAATCGCTATGTATTCCATTTCAGGCGTGATAATGCCTTTTTTCGCATAATGCATTTGGCTAACGTTTGCGCCCGCTTTCGCTCGTCGAGGTGCTTGGATATGCTCAAAACGTAAGCTTGCTAACGCTGGATCGTTTTGCCGTTCTTGGCCAAAAGTTGAGCTGGGCCCTTCTAGCAGCTCGGTATCATTCCTATCTAAAATCCACGGTAAACGCACATTCGGCAACCCTTTACGCAAATCAATCGTTGCATCTGGATCTGTATAGACACCCGAACAATCATAAACATACACATCTGGGTTTTTTTCTGCGCCAAAACTAGACGCTGTATCCGCTAATGATATTTTACGCATCGGCACGTTGATATCATCACGCGAGCCTTTAATATAAACTTTTTCTGAATTTGGCAAAGGCGTTATAGCTGCCTGCTGCAATGCTTCGGTTTTCTTCTGGAATTCTTCTGGAATGGCGCTCATAACGACCTCTTTGATGCACGTGTATTGATATTAGGGTAGCCTTCATCTTATCACACACTGCTATAATTAATTTCCAATAAAAAAGGCTTTATTACCCATATGAAAAAAATTTCTGCTACTGAACTAAGCTCACTGCTTGAGCAACCTAATCACTCCTTATTTTTGCTTGATGTTAGAGAGCCTAACGAGTTTGAATATTGTCATCTACCAAACAGCCATTTAATACCAATGCAGAGCATCCCTAATCGTCTAGATGAACTGCCAAAAGACAGCCCTATTATTACTATCTGCCATCATGGAATGAGAAGCCAACAAGTAGCTCAGTTTTTGCTCCAAAATGGCTTTACCGATGTTATTAACTTGACCGGCGGTGTTAATGCTTGGGCCGCTCAGGTCGATAATTCTATGCCAACTTATTAAGCTAATGGAAACCTTGCCAGACCTACTTAGCGCCCCATTAGCCGCTTTGTCAGTTGGGTTAAACCCTTCTATTCCGTCTGTTAAGGCAGGGTTTTACTTTGCCAACCCCAGAAACCGATTTTGGAAAGCACTCAATCAGTGCGGTTTTTTTGATGAACATATCGAGGCCAGTTTTAAAGGCTGCCAATACCTACACACTAAATACCGAATTGGCTTTACTGACCTAGTAAAGCGCCCAACCGCTGGCTGTGGCGACTTAAAAGCCCTTGACTACCGTAACGGTAGCTCTCGACTACAGCAACTCATCGACGATACACAGCCCGACATAGTTTGGTTCCACGGTAAATTAACCTGTCAAAAATACCTGCAATACAGCGAAGTCAAACCATCTGCCACCAGCTGGGGCCTGCAATCTTGGACGATTAACGCCAAACCCGTTTACGTATCACCCAATCCTAGCCCTGCAAATGCCGCTTTCTCACTAGCTGTTATTAGCGACAGCTATGCAGATTTTTTTAAACACTTATCATAACCTGCTCATGCTAACCGTTATTCAACGCGTCACTTATGCCAAGGTTACCGTTAATGATTGCCTCATTGGTGAAATTGGCCAAGGCATCGTCGCCCTTGTCGCCATTAAGGAAAACGATAGCGAAACCGAAGCAAAGCAATTGATTGATCGTATTTTATCGTATCGGATTTTTGCCGATAAAAACGGTAAAATGAACTTAAGCTTAAAAGATATTAACGGTGGTTTATTACTGATCCCACAGTTCACCTTAGCGGCCAATACCAAAAAAGGCGCTCGCCCCAGTTTTAGCTGCGTTGCAGCACCTCAACTATCAAAGCCGTTGTTCGAATTTACTACGCGTTATGCAAAACAACAATATGCCGCTGTTTCATGCGGTGAATTTGCTGCCGATATGCAAGTTACTTTATGCAATGACGGACCCGTCACATTTACATTAAAAACACGGAATGAAGATGGTTAAGAACCTGCCCAACATGCTAAAGTGTTGGCTGTTACTACTAGTCTCTTTACCAACATGATTTTTTTGAAAAAACTTCTTCCAAGTCTCGCTCTTTGTATTTTCCCTGTTTTAAGCATCGCCCAACCTATCGATTTGATGACGGCCTACAAACGTGCTCTTCAACATGATGCTGACATTCATGCTGCTTATAACCAGTTGCTATCTTCAAAAGAAGCAAGCCCACAGGCTTTAGCTGGGTTACTACCTAGCATTAACGCATCGGCGCTGTCTAATGATGTCCGCCAAGAAAGTGAAAGTAGTTTTTCGGGACCGGGGAAAAGTACAGACCAATTCCGTGATGAGGGCTTTGCAGTTTCCCTAAGACAGCCTCTTTTTAATTGGGCCAACTACACTCGCTACAAGCAAGCTAATAAGCAGGTTTCTAGAGCCGAAGTAGAGTATGAAATTGCGCAACAAGCACTAATTTTACGTTTAACCGAACGTTACCTTAACAGCCTTCAAGCCGAAGTAGCCTTGAACTTAGCAAACGACGATGTTAATGCTTTCACCCGTCAGCTTGAGCAAGCACAAGCTCGCTTTGAAGTTGGCCTTATCGCGATCACTGACGTACATAACGCCCAAGCTCGATATGATTTGTCTATTGCAACTCAAATTGCTGCACAAGATGACCTGTATTCTGCACAAGAGTCACTTCGAGAGATTATCCAAACCGACGAATTAGTACTGGCTCATTTAGCCTCTAGTTTCCCCTTATCTGCGCCTGAACCGAATGATATCAATCGCTGGGAAGAGTTTGCTGCCCTGCAAAACCTATCGCTGGAAGTAGCTAAATACGATGTCAACATTGCTAAAAAAGAAATAGAGCTACAGCGCGCAGGCCACTACCCTACTGTAGATCTAGTCGCTTCTCACCAATATGCTGAAACCGGCGGTGGCAGCTTTGGAACTGGCTTTAGAAATGAATCCGATAGCATTGGCGTAGAACTAAATGTGCCTTTATTTGCGGGCGGAAGAACCAGCTCACTAACAAGGCAAGCAGCGTTTAACCATCAACAATCGTTAGATATCTTACAATCATTACAACGCACCACTCTAAGAAAAACGCGTGACGCATTTAGGGGCGTTACGGCCAACCTAAAACGCATCCATGCCTTAGAGCAGGCCATTGTTTCAAACAAAAGCTCTTTAGACGCAAATGAAGTTGGCTTAGAAGTAGGGACCCGTACCATCGTTGATGTGCTTGATGCGCAAAGTAACTTATCACGAGCAAAACTTGAACTAAGCATTGCGAAAAAAGACTATATTCTTAATATTTTAAACCTTAAAAACAATGCTGGAACCCTTTCTGAGGCCGACCTTGGCATAGTCAATAACTGGCTAGCACACTAGATACCGCTCATTATTAGCCGTAATAAAGAACACTAGCTACATAAGCATCATGGCGTTGCATTAAGTAACGCCATGTCTTTAATAGCCCATTTTTTGATCAGCCAAATAACAGCAGAACCGAACAAAACGCAGCCACTCGCCATAAATAATGAGGCATTATAATCACCCGTTGATGCTGCTAAATAGCCTGCGATAGTGGGTGCTACAATCTGCGGAACACCATAACTCATCGTTAACATACCCATCAGCTTTGCCGGCTTTGTCGGGTAAAATCGGCCCGCCATTGTCAACACAATGCTTACGATACCCACGAAAGTAAAACCATACAAAGCAGCACTTAATAAAGCAAACAGCAATGTATCGCTCAACGCGGGAAGCACAATACCTACCGCATGTATCAAAAATGCAAATAGCAGCGCATTCAAAATACCCGTTTTTCTTGAAATTAAATCCCAGATAATACACGCTGGCGCGGCACAGGCGCCCAATACAAGAAATGCAATTTCACCTTGCCCCTTCAAAGCAGGCTGATTCTCGACTATTGCCACAATATACGTTGCGCTAATAACAAAGCCAAAACCTGCGCAAAAGTACACCAACAACATAAGCCCCAAGAACCGCTTACTGGGTGGTTTATCATCAAGAAGCTGCCCTTTTTCTGTTAGCTTGCTTGTAGCTGGAGGCGGTAACCATCGCCATGCAGGAATAGCTAACCCCATCCCAACAAAACCGAGCAACAACCATTGCGCTGACCAGCTGACTGACTTCGAGTATTCAAGTAATAAAGCTACAAGTACTATTCCTAACCCTATCCCAGAAAAGTGAATACCCATCTCGCTTCGATGGTGATGCCTAATCAACCAATTTAACATTAGGCCTGCGCCAATTAACAACCCGGCGGCCGTACTAAAACCCGCAACAAAGCGCGAAACACCCCAAACCCAAGGGTTATCAGACAGCCCCATCATTATTGTTGTCATAATCGCAAGCAGTAAGCCTAGCCGGTAAATCCGGTCTTTAACAACGAGGTTTCCAACTAATGTCGCTGTTAACGCACCCAACATATAGCCCAGATAATTTATAGTCGCCAACCAACCCGCTAGCACCTTGGTTAATCCAGCCTGTTCAAACATGATAGGGATCATTGGCGTATAGGAAAAACGCGCGATACTCATTGTTAAGATCAGGCAAAAAATACCTGATGAAAGTACTTTAAAGCGACTACTAACGAGACGCATTAACCATACTGACAATACGCTCTGCCACTTTATCCACCGCGCCTTTGTTTTGCTCAACAAAACGAAGGCCCTTCATTCCCATCTGATCTCGTTGCTCAGGGTGCTCGAGTAAGTCAACCACTTGTAATGCAAGTTCGTCCGCACCCATCACTTGAATCGCAGCGCCTTTTTTTAATAAGCACTCACTAATTTCGGTGAAGTTATGTACAAATGGACCAAAAAGAACCGGCACTGAATGTGCCGCCGCCTCAAGCATATTGTGCCCACCAGTTGGCACGAAACTACCACCAATAAATGCAACATCAACGGTTGCATAGTACAGTTTCAATTCACCCAAGGTATCCAGTAAAAACACGTCTGTTTTTACTGGCGATGATTTTTGCTCGCTTCGTCGCGTCACGGTATAACCACGTTTTTCACACAATTTTGCAACGGTGTTAAATCGCTCTGGGTGCCGAGGCACCAAAACTAACAAGCTATTCGGTAACTGTTTTTTAATTTGAGAAAAAGCATCCAATACTATTTCATCTTCGCCTTCATGCGTACTGGCAGCTATCCAACTAGGGCGCTGTTGAAACCAATCTCGCCTGATGACCTCTGCTTCTTCAAACAGATGGGCTGACATTTCTAGATCAAACTTAATATTACCTGGCACACTGATATTATTTTTATTTAAACCGAGATCAACGAACCGCTCTAAGGTCGCCTCAGTTTGCGCACAGACATGCGTAATATTCGCCAATGTTTGCACCATAAAAGCACCTAGTTTTGCATACCCCTTTGCAGACTTTTCAGAAAGTCGTGCGTTAACAATAATAGACGGCACAGCATTTTTCTGCGCTTGGTGAAGCATATTTGGCCAAATTTCTGTTTCTAGAATAATCGCTATGGCTGGTTTAAAACACCGATAAAAGCGCCACATCGCATCCGGCAAATCGTAAGGCAAATACACATGATGAACACGATAACCTAAAAATGCCTTTACTCGCGCAGAGCCCGTTGGCGTGGTTGTAGTAACCAAAATTGGCTTATCTGGATAAGCAGCTGCAATTTTATCAATCAGTGCAAAAGCTGCCTCTGCCTCACCGACAGACACGGTATGGAACCAAATAACCCCTTGCGGCTGACCTTTTTTATACCAACCAAAACGTTCTGCCCAACGGTTTAAGTATGCCGGTGCTTTGCGCCCACGGATTAACAGCCGTAAAATAAAAAACGGGGTCAGTAAGTACAATAAGACTGAGTACGCCAGTCGCATTAAACTAACCGGCGTTTAACCATTCCATGTAACACTTTACTCCTTCAGCCACGGTTTTGAAGCTAACATCACAACCGGCCGCCCTTAACGCCGTTAAGTCTGCCTCTGTAAAGCTTTGATAATGTCCAATCAAATGGTCGGGAAAAGGAATGTAACTTAGGCTGCCTTTTTGGTGATAATCCAGTACGCCTTTCGCTACATCATTAAAAGGTTGGCTCTTACCCGTGCCACAATTATAAATTCCAGACACCGTTGGGTTATCCAAAAACCATAAATTCACGTCAACCACATCCGTCACATAAACAAAGTCACGTACTTGCTCACCATCTGCATAACCATCACAACCAGCGAAAAGTTTGATTTCACCTTTTTCAAGTAGTTGATTATTTAAGTGAAACGCTACACTCGCCATGCTGCCTTTATGCTGTTCACGGGGGCCATATACATTAAAATAACGCAGACCAACTACTTGACTTCTAGCCTCTTGCGGGCTCAATGCTTCTTGTGCTCTGACATATTGATCAAACAAGAATTTAGAATAACCATACACATTCAGTGGCGCTTCGTTGGATAAGTCTTCCTTAAAAACGCGCCCACCGCCATAAACCGAGGCACTGGATGCATAAATAAACGGCACCTTATTTTCTTGGCAAAAATGGTAAAGGGTTTTCGAGTATTCATAATTGTTTTCCATCATAAACTGACCATCCCACTCAGTTGTAGATGAGCAGGCGCCTTGATGGAAAAGCGCTTCAATCTTATCCCCGTCGAGGTCCCCGCCTAATACACTGCCTAAGAAATCATCTTTATCCATATAGTCGGCAATCCGGCCATCCACGATGTTCTTAAATTTTGTGCCGTCTTTTAAGTCATCAACGACTAAGATGTCGCTAATACCTCTAGCGTTTAAACCTTGCACTATATTGCTGCCAATAAACCCTGCACCACCTGTTACGATTATCATCTTCGTTTACCTTTTATCGCTTGTATCGCGTATATTTTTAATCAAATTGGTCGTTGAACAACCATCCACATAATCCAGCACATAGGTAGAACCACCTGCCTTGGCAACACAATCATGTCCTTCAATATCTTCAATTCGTTGATAGTCGCCACCTTTCACCAACACATCAGGCAAAATGCGACAAATATGCTCGCGTGGTGAATCTTCTGAAAAAGCGCAAACCCAATCTACACACGCTAATGCGGACAACATTTCTGCACGTGTTGCTAAATTATTAATCGGCCGCTCAGGGCCCTTTAAGCGAGACACCGAGGCATCATCATTCACTAAAATAATTAACCGATCACCCAACGCCTTTGCTTGCTGCAAATACCGCACATGTCCTGGGTGTAAAATATCAAAGCAACCGTTTGTTAGTACAATTTTTTCCCCATTCAAGCGCGCTGTTGAAATCGCTTCTGACAACTCATCTGCACTAACATAGCCGCGAGGCATGTCTTCTAAGGTGTGCAAAGTCGCCTGCAACTCTTGCTGAGTAATCGATGCCGTGCCTAATTTAGCCACCACTAAGCCGGCTGCTTGATTAGCCAATACAGTGGCTTCTGAAAAACTTGAGCCCGCAGCCAAACATGCTGCTAATGTTGAAATAACCGTATCACCTGCGCCCGTCACATCAAACACTTCTTGCGCCTGCGTTGGTAAATGAATCGGCGGCTGTTGCGGCTGCAATAAGGTCATGCCTTTGTCACCACGGGTAACCAATAACGCCTCCAGCTCTAGCTCATTAAGCAAGGCAGCGCCACGAATGACGACATCCTCATCACTCTCACATTCACCTACCACGGCTTGAAACTCACTCCAATTTGGGGTAATTAACGTGGCCCCTCGGTATTTGCTAAAGTCTGTTCCTTTCGGGTCTATTAATACTTTTTTACCTGCTGCTTTTGCCGCAGCAATAAGTTGTGTTACAGACGCCAGCGTTCCTTTGCCATAATCTGACAAAATCACCACATCATGCGAGGCAAGTACCGCTGTATAGTGTTCTAGTAAGGCCTCTGCCGGCAAATCATGAAAACTGTCTTCAAAGTCCAAACGAATCAATTGCTGATGACGACTTAAAATGCGTAATTTGGTAATCGTTGGCTGATTAGCCAGTGTCATAAACTGACACACTACTTTTGCTTCTTCTAGCTGACTTTTTAACGATCTTGCTGCGTCATCATCACCGGTATAACCAAGAACTGACACTGCCGCATCCAAACCCGCAATATTTAACGCAACGTTTCCGGCACCGCCTGGGCGATCTTCTACATTTTTAACGTGCACAACAGGCACTGGCGCTTCTGGAGAAATACGCGAGGTATCGCCTTGCCAGTTTCTATCCAGCATCAAGTCTCCAACAACCAGTACTGACGCTTGGCTAAAATCAGGTAATTTCATCTTCGAATTCTTATTTAATAATCTACCGCCCATCATATCACGCAGCACACAAAGCAGAAAAAGCCTGCCCTAAATTAACAGATAATTTATAATTCAAGAAAACACGCATGAGGATACTCTGTTGAGCATTAAAATTTATCATAACCCACGTTGCAGCAAATCTCGCCAAACACTCCAACTACTTGAAGAAAAAGGCGTTCAACCAGACGTTATCGAGTACCTGAAGAAAGCACCTAGCCGAGCCGAACTAGAATCCATATTAAGCATGCTCAATATGGAGCCACGCGACTTAATGCGCAAAGGCGAAGCCATTTATAAAGAACAAAACCTAAAGGACAACAGCCTTAGCGATGAACAGTTAATCACAGCAATGCTGGAGAACCCTATTTTAATTGAACGGCCTATCGTCTTAGCGAATGGCAAAGCAGCAATTGGCCGCCCACCTGAAACCGTTCTGGAAATTTTATAAATGAACACCGAGGTCCTGGTTCTATTTTATAGTCGCCATGGCGCAACAGCTAACATGGCCAGTGTGATTGCTCGGGGCGTGGAAAGCATAGAAGGCGTACAAGCTAAAATTCGTACCGTGCCAGCCATTTCTAGCGTTTGTGAAGCAACTGAAGACAATATTCCAGCTGACGGTGCTTTATACGCCAGCTTAGACGACCTTAAAAACTGCCACGGGCTCATCTTGGGTAGCCCGACTCGATTTGGCAATATGGCTGCACCCTTAAAATACTTTCTTGATGGCACAAGCAACCTTTGGCTATCTGGCGCGCTGATTGGCAAGCCTGCTGCCGTTTTTACCTCAACCAGTAGTCTTCACGGGGGGCAGGAAACAACGCTCACATCAATGATGCTACCGTTGCTTCACCACGGCATGTTGCTGGCCGGGCTACCGTACTCTGAACCATCATTGTTAGAAACACAATCTGGTGGCACACCATACGGCGCCAGTCATCTAGCAGGCCCTGATAACTCGCGAAAACTAGATCAACACGAATCTGACTTATGCCTTGCTCTTGGCAAAAGAATCGCCCTACTCGCAAAAAACTTAATTCATAATGACTTTACCCGGTAAAAAAGCAGCGTACTGGTTGCAACTACTCAGCTACCTTTGCTTAATTGGCTTCGTAACCGCTTGGATCACCCTACTCGCGCCACCGCAAACCTTCCCAGTAGCCTTGGTGCTTATCACCTGTGTTATCCCATTATTATTACCATTAAGAGGTGTTCTACATGGTAAAGAAAAGCCCGTTAACTGGGCGGCTTACTTAAGCCTGCTGTACTTTATACATGGCACAACCGAAGCGTTTGCAAGCTCAACTACTCGACTGCTTGGCCTTCTTGAAATTGTCATCAGCTTAACGGTATTTTTTAGCGCCTCTCTATATATTCGTCACATTAGCAAACATTAATGCACCCCCAACTGCCTCTGCCTTTCAAGTTAAAAGAAGCGTTTAACTTTGAGAGCTTTATTGCCACTGAGAATCAACTGGTCATTAAGTCCCTAAAAGATGCCGATGAACCGTTTATTTTTCTTTGGGGCGACATAGGAACCGGTAAGTCTCATTTATTACAATCGGCTTGCCAACGCCAAAGCCAACTAGGTGGCACAGCCAGCTATTTGCCAGCAAAAGAGCTACTGGGCACCTCGGCAAAAATACTGGAGGGCTTGGCGAACCTCGACCTAATTTGTATAGATGATATCGACATCCTATGTGAAAAGGCTGATTGGGAAGAGGCCTTATTTAACCTGTTTAATCAAATTAAACAGCAAACTGGGCGTTTAATTGTAAGCGCCACGGTATCGCCACAACATCTTCAGATCAGCCTTAACGATTTGCAAAGCCGATTAAATAGCGGCCTTCCACTTAACTTGGCCCCTCTTAGCGACGAAAGCACCCTACAAGCCTTACAAGCACGTGCTCAAAAACTCGGCTTAGAACTTAACCGTGAAACCGCTAACTATTTAATGACGCACTTTCCTAGAAATCTGCATACGCTCTGGAACTTGCTTAACACATTAGACAAAGCAAGCCTAGCAGCCCAGCGAAAGTTGACCATTCCTTTTTTAAAGTCCACGTTATCAAAATCGATATAAGCCATTATTGATTAAGGCTGTGTTCAGTTCGGGGAAATATGATATCGTTTTTAAAAACAAGGAGACGTTTCCATGAACAATTGGCTAAAACAAACGACGTTTATCATCGCTTTATTAACAACACCTCTTGTCAACGCAGGGCTTTTTGATTTTATTAAAGACATCGATACCAGCAAGCTCAGCATTCCAACATCCAGCCAACTTCCCGCAAATTTAAGTCAGACTGATGTTATTGCAGGACTAAAAGAAGCCCTTAAAAAAGGCACGACCGTTGCTGTTAACAATTTAAGCCAAGAAGGTGGTTTCTTGAACCATGAGGATGTAAAGGTCCCCATTCCAAGCAGCTTACAACCCATTGCCTCTTCACTGGAAATGCTTGGCCAAGGTCGTTTAGTAGACAGCTTCCAAGCCACGCTCAACAAGGCCGCCGAACAAGCAGCCCCTGAAGCGGCTACTATTTTTGCAAACACCATTCAAAACATGAGTATTGATGATGCGGCACAGATTCTCAATGGATCAGATACCGCTGCAACTGACTATTTCAAACAACACAGCTCCGAGCAATTACTTAACAAGTTCCTACCCATTGTTAAACAGTCAACAGATAGTGCTGGTGTTACCGCCAGTTACAAGCAACTTATCGCTAACTCAGGCTCGATCGGCCAATTAGTTTCCTCACAAACACCGGATCTTGACACGTTTGTTGCACAAAAAGCGGTTGACGCTATGTTTTTACGAATTGCCGAGCAAGAAAAGCTCATCCGTGAAAACCCTGCAGCCCGAACAACCGATTTACTAAAAAAAGTCTTCACCCCCTAACCAAAAACTAACCGAGGTATAAAATGGAAAACGTATTATCCGAAGAAACCCTTCTTCAAGTTCAAGAGCTACTCACCGTATACGGGCTTAAAATCATCGCTGCACTCGCAATATTTATTATTGGTAAGATGATTGCTAAGTCGATTAAGTCCGGCGTCATTAAAGCAATGAAAAAAGGCGGCTCAGACCCGATCCTTATTTCATTCACTACTAACATTATTTATACCGCTCTACTGGCTTTCGTCATCATTGCCTCACTGGGGCAACTGGGCATACAAACCACTTCCTTTATTGCCATCATTGGTGCTGCTGGTTTAGCGATTGGTTTAGCCCTTCAAGGCTCATTAGCAAACTTTGCCGCTGGCGTATTAATGATTATTTTTCGTCCCTTCAAAAAAGGCGATTTTATTGAAGGTGCTGGCGCTTCAGGTATCATCGAAGAAGTTCATATTTTCAATACCGTGATGCGTACTGGCGATAATAAAACCATTATCATTCCTAACGGCAGCTTAATGGGCGGAAATATTGTTAACTACTCAACCAAGCCAACACGACGTTTAGATTTAGTTATTGGCATTGGTTATGATGATGATATTAAGAAAGCAAAATCCGTATTAGACGAACTCATGCAAAATGAAACACGCATCTTAAAAGACCCCGCTCCAACCATTGGCCTACTCGAATTAGGCGATAGCAGCGTAAACTTCGCCGTACGCCCTTGGGTCAACTCTGCTGATTATTGGGGTGTGCATTTCGACTTACTCGAAAGCATCAAATTACGCTTTGATAGCGAAGGCATTAGCATTCCTTACCCACAACAAGACATCCACGTACACAATACAAGCGACGACAAGTAACGTCATTTAAAACGCTTACCAAAAGGGCTGGTTTACCAGCCCTTTTGCTTTTTGCAAAAAAATAACGGTAAGTCTCATTTAATATTGATTTATATCATAAACTTTACTATTGTGATGTACGTACTTTTTAACGCGCTTAGCGCATCACTTAACTACAAAGGCAATTATCATGGCACATGAATTACCCGCTCTTCCTTATGCAATTGACGCATTGGAACCTCATATCTCTCAAGAAACACTAGAGTTTCACCACGGCAAACATCACGCAACCTATGTTACTAAATTAAATGGTTTAATCCCTGGAACAGAGTTTGAGAACGCAAGTCTTGAAGAGATTGTCAAAAACTCTTCTGGCCCTATTTTTAATAATGCAGCACAAATCTGGAACCACACATTTTATTGGAACTGTTTAACGCCAAACAGCACTGAGCCAACAGGTGATTTATTGGCTGCCATCAATGAAGCATACGGTTCTGTTGACGCATTTAAAGCAGAGTTTACAGACAAGTCTGTTAATTTATTTGGCGCTGGCTGGTGCTGGTTGGTTAAAAATGCTGATGGCAAACTTGAAATCGTCCAAACCAGCAATGCGGGCACACCGTTAACCGCTGGCCAAACACCATTATTAACTTGTGACGTATGGGAGCACGCTTACTACATCGACTGTCGTAACGCTCGCCCTGCCTACATGGATAAATTTTGGGCATTAGTGAACTGGGATTTTGTTGCACAAAACCTATAGTCACGAGACATAATTATAAAAAGGCACCGAATCGGTGCCTTTTTTTATGTTTGCTTGTATAACTCACTGCTTTTATATTGATCATTGACGTGTCTCAATAGTACAAATAAAACCGCCGCCACCGGCAAAGCCAATAAGACCCCGGTCACTCCAAACAACTGACCACCAACCATCACCGAAAATATAACCGTTACCGGATGCAAACCGATCTTATCGCCGACCAACACAGGGGTTAACACGAAGCTTTCTAAAACTTGTGCTACTGCAAACACTACGAAGATTGGCAAAACACCACTGACATCATGCAACTGAAAAACAGACGTAGCGCAGGCCAATACAAGCCCCACAATCAAACCTAGATAAGGCACAAAACTGACCAGCCCGATAATTAAGCTGATTAACAAGGAAAACTCCAGCCCCACTAGACTTAATCCAATATAGTAAATAACTGACTGGCTAGCCATTACTAAAAGTTGTCCCTTGAAAAAAGCGCCAAGAACAGCATCAACTTCGTGCGCAATACCCGTTAACTTATCTTCTAGCCGACGTGGAAACGAATGTTGAATGCGTTCTAATATCGCATTCCAATCGCGTAAAAAGTAAAACGTGACGAGTGGAATCAACAGCAGATTAGTCAGCGCCGACAAGAAAGCCATTCCAGACGAGCTGACAGAGCTCAAGATGCTTGCCACGACACTACCTGCACTGCCAATATTGTCTTGCAGAGTCTGTTGAATTTCATCTACATTCACGGAGCCATAGTGATTTAAACGAACTTGCAGCCACGGCAGCACCGTTTCTTTTACCCAACTGATAATAGCCGGTACTTTTTCAACCAAACTAGCAAACTGTTGTTCTATCAGCGGCACAAGCACAATGGTCACGCCTGCCAAAAGAGTAAAGATTACAACAAACACCAAGCTGACCGCCCATGATCGCTGCCACTTATGTTTTTCCAGCCACGTTGCCAGTGGGTCACCTAAGTAGGCTAATAATGCCGCACAAACAAATGGCATTAAAATGGGCAATAACACGTAAGCCAGACCAATAAAGGCAATGGCAACTAAATAGTACTTAGTGTTATCGTTTTTCATACTACTCCCGAACCTTCGCTTCCCATGCTTTAAACCCCCAGCTCCAAACATACTCTAAACCACTAATGACAGTAGTTGCAGCAACCGAATAAAGCGCAAACTCAATCCAACTGTGCGGTATAGGCACGATGCCTTGGCTGGCTATTAACAACACCAAATAAACTATCTGAAATGTCGTATTTAACTTACTAGAAAATGGTGGCGTGCCTTGAAACGTCTCAATCATCAAGTGATACGCTAGAGCGCCAAAAGACACAATGACGTCACGCAACAAAATCACAATAAATAGCCAAGCAGGCATTAAGCCTGTTAAGACGCATACTAAAAAGCAGGACACCAATAGCAACTTATCAGCTAATGGGTCTAGAAAAGACCCCAACTGGCTCGTCCAGTCATATCGCTTAGCTAAAAAACCATCTAATGCATCTGACAACCCAGCAATAATAAAAAGCGCCAAGGTCATCTGATACTGCTTGTTCCATAACAAATAGATGATTGGTAAAACTAATACAATCCTAATGACACTGATCAGGTTAGGAATATCGCGCCTATTCATTTAGTTGACTCGGTAGTAAAGAACTTTTTCCAATGGTTGAGCAGGCAAGCTATTGATATCGGCACTAACCGGGGCAACTAGTCTTTGAGAACTACCCGGTGACAAAACATCGTTCAATGCAATGGTCTGTATCAATACCGACTCATCACCTGTGATAACTAGGTTCAGCACCACCTTATTTCCCTGTAATTGCTCCCAGTTTAATTTTTTTACCATATCAAGCGATGATAAATAGCCTGTAGCGCGAGTAAATGCCAGCAGGTCATCAACTCCAATCAGCTCAATTGTCAGCTTTTTTTCCAAGCTGACAATACCCATCGGGGCATAAATATCTGCTAGCTTTTCTGTCATTTCAATAAATACCGGCTGAAAAACAGTACTAACACCGGAGGATTTTTCCACCCCATCGTATTGCCGACCTTCACTTAGCCAGGTCCAGTTAAGCTGCCATATCCCGTTGGTTTTTAACAACCGAGCAAAGATTACCTGATTTGTACTATAACGTTGAGAAGCGAGCGCTATCTGCTCTGAAAAACCTGCCCGTATATCGTTAAAACTAACGGCTCTTTGATCTGCCAAATCTAACAAAGGTAGGGTCACTGCTAAGCCAGCATCTAACGACTCTTGTTTCAGCGCATCAGCCAATTCTTTGCCTGTGCTGCTATTGAGTATATAACGATCATTACCATCATCCACTGCTAACCATAACAACACATCCGGCCTATTAGCGCCCCAAACAGGCACATCAAACTGTTGCAAAGTTCGATCTAGTGCAGCTTTTTGAAACCTAACGATCAACCAATATCCGTTATCTTGATCTCTTTTTTTATACTGGAACTGCTCTACATAGGAGCCAACATTCGATAAGGCTTCCAGTAACGGCGAATTATTCAATGTACTACGACGGCCAGAGACTTTACGTACTACTGTATGAAGCGCCTGTTTAATGGCCTGATTACGCACAGACTGAGACTGGTCATCAACTGCTACTTGCGCCGTGTATAGGCCCTCTAGCTGCACCGCATATGCCGGCACAGATAATAGTAACAATAAAATACTCACTAAAAAACGCATCATTACGCCCACACAACCTTAATTAATAATAAGCTATAGCATAATATAGTTAGCCCTATTACTGCCAACAATTAACTCAACTGATATAATCTAACTTTTTATAACCGAATACAGTTTATTTTGAACGATTCAAAGAATAGCCTAAGCTATAAAGACGCAGGTGTTGATATTGATGCCGGCACACAACTCGTCGAACGAATAAAGCCTATTGCTAAGCGAACCCAGCGCGCAGGCGTCCTGTCAGGGCTGGGCGGCTTTGGCTCTTTATTTGAGCTACCACTCGATCGTTATAAAAAACCCGTGCTTGTCTCCGGCACCGATGGTGTTGGAACAAAACTTAAATTGGCTATGATGCTGAACAAGCATGACACGATCGGCATAGACCTTGTTGCCATGTGCGTCAATGACATTATCGTAACCGGCGCTGAACCTTTATTCTTTCTCGACTATTACGCAACAGGCAAACTAAATGTAGACGTGGCCAGTGACGTAATTGCAGGCATTGGAAAGGGTTGTGAATTAGCCGGTGCCGCACTGGTTGGCGGTGAAACCGCCGAAATGCCCGGAATGTATCATGGCGAAGATTACGACTTAGCAGGCTTTAGTGTTGGTATTGCTGAAAAAGACAACATCATTGATGGCACTGAGGTTGCCGTTGGCGATATATTAATTGGCCTTGCCTCATCAGGCGCACATTCAAATGGCTACTCATTAATTCGCCAAGTAATCGAACTACAAGACGACCTAAATCAAACATTGGACAACAAACCTCTTACCGATGTTTTACTCGAACCAACGCGTATTTACGTTAAGACCCTACTTGATTTAATTAGCAAACAACCCATTCATGCCATCGCTCATATTACCGGTGGCGGCATCACCGAGAACTTGCCCCGCGTCTTACCTGACAATACAGTAGCCAATGTAAAACTAGGTAGCTGGCCAACGCTCGCGTTGTTCGATTGGCTTCAAGAAGAAGGCAATATTAGCGATGAGGAAATGCTTAAAACTTTTAATTGCGGCATCGGCATGGTCCTTTGCGTCGCAAAAGACAATGTAGACGCTGTTCTCGCTCAACTTGAATCAAGCGGAGAGTCTGCATTCATCATCGGCGATATTGCCCAAGCCGAGGGCGAACCCAAGGTTAACTACCTTTAATCATAATGAACTCCGACTATCGTATTGTCGTTTTACTATCGGGCTCTGGCACAACGCTCCAATCGATTATAGATACTGGCCTACCCGCCACTATTTCGGCGGTTATCAGTAACAAGCCCGGGGTTATGGGACTTAACCGTGCCAAAGAAGCCAATATTCCAACCCATGTTTTAGATCACACCACTTATTCATCACGTGAAGCCTTCGATCAAGACTTGCAGCAACAAATTGATGAATACAAACCTGATTTAGTGGTTTTAGCTGGGTTCATGCGCATTCTTAGCGATGACTTTGTGAACCACTATTACGGCAGACTCATCAATATTCACCCCTCTTTGCTGCCAAAATATAAAGGCATGCACACACACCAACGGGTTATGGACGATGGCGAGCCACTTCACGGTAGCAGCGTACACTTTGTTAATACTGAGCTCGATGGCGGCCCTGTGGTTTTGCAAGCACGCTTACCGGTTCTTCCCAACGACAGCCCCGAGAGCCTTGAGCTTCGAATTAAAACGAAGGAACATCTTATTTACCCAACCGCCATTAGCTGGCTTGCCGAGGGGCGAATTGAACTAAAAGGCAACGAAGTCTATATGGATGGAAAAAAAATGAGCGGCCCAGTCGTCATGGATTACATGTAATGTAAGCAGATGAATATATTACTAAAAAAAACCAGCCTATTTATTGTCGTCGTTTTTTTTAGTCTATTATCTACCCATACTTTTGCAGCTGACCAACCCCTTCCCACCTTTAAAGCCGAGTACAAACTAAGCCATAATAATATTGAAATTGGCCACATTTCATTAAACGTTAAAATGTTAGCCAATGGCCAATATCAGCTTCTCTCATCCACTGAAACAAGCGGCTTGCTTGCCTTCGTACGTGACGATATCGTACTTGAAAGCAGTCGATTTGAGTTCACTGAACAGCAAGTAAGGCCTTTATCCTACGAATACCAACAAACTCTTGGCGATGACAAGAAAAACATAAAATTGCACTTTGATTGGCAGACAAAAACACTTACAAATTCGTCAAAAGGGCACGATTGGAGGCTAACGCTAAGCAACGGCGTCTTAGATAAAGCGCTTTTACAATTAGCCCTAATGCAGGACTTAAAAAACCCGGCCGAAAAGTCGTTGAGCTACCAAGTTGCCGATGGTGGAAAATTAAAAACCTACTCCTTTACCCAACTAGGCGACGAGCAAATTAAAGTAGCCGGAAAACAATACCAGACCATTAAACTTGCGCGTAAAAAAGACGATAAACCCTTGATTACCTATTATTGGTGCGCAAAGGAATTACATAACCTCCCCATTCTTTTACAACGTAAAAAAACCTATGGGACTTTTGAAATGCGCCTGCTAAGTGCTCATTTTGACAATTAGCAACACAACGCCTCGTTAAGCTTTAGGTAATGTGACGCCAGTTTGTCCTTGATACTTACCACCGCGATCGCCATATGATGTTTCACATATTTCGTCGGCACCTAAAAACAATATTTGCGCGACGCCTTCATTAGCATAAATTTTGGCTGGCAAAGGTGTGGTATTCGAAAATTCCAAAGTGACATGCCCTTCCCATTCTGGCTCCAATGGGGTGACATTAACGATAATGCCGCAACGCGCATATGTTGATTTACCCAAGCAAATTGTCAATACATCCCGTGGAATCCTTAGGTATTCAACCGTTCTTGCCAAGGCAAATGAATTAGGTGGAATAATGCAAACATCCGACTTAATATCAACAAAGCTATTTTCATCGAAATTTTTAGGGTCAACCACTGCCGAATTAATATTCGTGAAAATTTTAAACTCATCAGAACATCGAATATCGTAACCATAACTCGATGTACCATAAGAAATAACTCGCCCCTCATCTGAGTGTCTCACCTGATGCGACTCAAAAGGCTCGATCATCCCTTTTTCATTCGCCATACGGCGAATCCAGCTGTCTGATTTAATACCCATAGCGAACCTAATTAATTAATAACAATGTTTGGAATTTTGCCACTAAAGTCTTTTGCTTTTACTGACAATGATGCGGCCAGTTTCCTAGCCATTTTTCTATAAATCACAGAAATTTGGCTGTCCGGGTCTAACGCAACGGTGGGGGTTCCAGTATCTGTGCTGGTTCGAATAGAGATATCCAACGGCAGCGCTCCCAAAAATTCAACACCATATTGTTGCGCCATCGCCTCGCCACCGCCTTGCCCGAAAATTGCTTCTTCGTGTTGGCAGTTTGAACAGATATGCAGACTCATATTTTCAATGATTCCGAGCACTGGAATATCCACTTTTTCAAACATTTTTAGGCCTTTCTTAGCATCAATCAAGGCGATATCTTGCGGTGTTGTCACCACGACAGAACCTGTTACAGGAACAGTTTGTGCCAAGGTTAAATGGATATCGCCGGTTCCCGGTGGCATATCAATAATTAAATAGTCAAGATCATCCCAATTTGTATCATTTAACAATTGACCTAAGGCTTGCGTAACCATCGGCCCACGCAAAATCATCGGTGTATCTTCGTCAACTAAAAAACCAACTGACATCACTTGCAGACCATGGCTTTCCATTGGCTGTATGGTTCGGCCATCTGGCGAACTAGGGCGACCACTAATACCTAACATGGTCGGTTGACTTGGGCCATAAATATCCGCATCAAGAATGCCGACACGTGCACCTTCTGCAACAAGCGCCAACGCTAAATTAACCGATGTTGTTGATTTGCCGACCCCTCCTTTTCCAGAAGCCACAGCCACCATATTCTTTACACCATTCATTAATTTAACGCCCTTTTGAACAGCGTGTGGTTTGATGATCCAGCTAATCGTTACCTCAACGCTGTTAATGCCATCGAGCTGCTGAAGATGCGCCGCAACCTCAGCCTCTAACTGCTCTTTAACGCCCGCAGCTGGGTACCCCAATATGAGCTCAACTCGAAGCTCACCATTGACCAGTGTTAAGTTTTTCAACGCCTTATTAGACACGATACTGTTACCCGTTAACGGGTCAATAAATTCTTTTAGGTGCTGCTCTATACCTGTTACTGACAATTCACTCATTTGTGCTCCAAATAGCCCTGCAATAAAACACTCTATTCTATACGTTTATTCGCAACTTTTGCGAATTTTAGGCACCGACTAAAAGCGCAAACCAAGCAACCATTTATAAGCCAGCCTCACATCATCGACAAGGGTTAATAAAATTATTAACACCTACGCGACTAATTTTAGTAGCATCTCCGTATCTCGTTTCACAACACGTCTAACATCAATACTTTTAAGGACACCCATGAGCATCATTAAAAAAAGCGCCCTTAGCGCCCTTGTCATCACATTATTAACCCTTACAGCATGCACGCCAGAAGTTGGAAGTGACGCTTGGTGCACAGACATGAAAGAAAAATCTAAAGCTGATTGGACCGCTAACCAAACATCTGATTTTGCAAAAAACTGCGTTTTTAAATAACGTCATTTTAAATTCACAAACCGGACAACTTTTTTCATAAACTTAAAACATACCGTGTAAAGAATAAGCACAATGCCGAAGGCATTGTGCTTATTTTATGGGACAATACAGCCAAATAAACCAACGCCTATACAACACCATTTATTGTTAGGCTTACTTGCTCAACACTATCACCTTTATTTATGTCAAACGAAATAAGAAAAATTCTTGTTACCAGTGCTTTACCTTACGCTAACGGCCCTATTCATATTGGCCATTTAGTTGAATATATCCAAACTGATATCTGGGTGCGTTTTCAAAAACAGCGAGGACATACCTGTCATTATGTTTGCGCCGATGATGCACACGGCACACCCATTATGTTAAGGGCACAACAAGAAGGCATAACACCTGAGCAATTAATTGCAGACACATGGACTCAGCACAACGCCGACTTCCAAGACTTTAATATTGGTTTCGATAATTTTTATACAACCCATTCAGACGAAACACGTGACTTTGCCGAACTGATCTACAACCGCTTACATGAAAAGCAGCATATTCACAGCAAAACCATCACCCAAGCTTATGACCCGGTTAAGGAAATGTTTCTTCCTGATCGTTTTATCAAAGGCGAATGCCCAAAATGTGGTGCCGCCGATCAGTACGGTGATAACTGTGAAGTCTGCAGTGCAACGTACTCCCCTACCGATTTAATTAACCCTGTTTCAGCTGTTTCAGGTGAAAGGCCCATTGATAAAGAGTCAGAGCATTTTTTCTTTAAACTGGGCGAATTTGAAGCCATGTTAAAAGACTGGACTCAATCTGGTCATCTACAAGAACAAGTATCTAACAAACTAAACGAATGGTTTGAAGTGGGCTTGCAAGATTGGGATATCTCTCGGGATGCGCCTTACTTCGGTTTTGAAATCCCTAACGCACCAGGCAAATTCTTTTATGTTTGGCTTGATGCGCCGGTTGGCTACATGGGCAGCTTTAAGAATTTATGCGACCAAAATGGGCTTGATTTTGACGAGTACTGGGGTAAAGACAGTAACACCGAGCTTTATCACTTTATCGGCAAAGACATTGTCTACTTTCATGCCTTATTTTGGCCAGCCATGTTAACAGGTGCTGGGTTTAGAACCCCAACCGCGATATTTTCTCACGGCTTTTTAACCGTTAATGGTGAAAAAATGTCAAAGTCTCGCGGCACCTTTATCAAAGCTCGCACTTATTTAGAGCACTTAAACCCTGAATATTTACGCTATTACTTTGCAGCAAAATTGAGCAACCGGGTTGAAGATATCGACCTTAACTTCGAAGACTTTAGCCAGCGCGTCAACACTGACCTTGTAAATAAAGTGGTAAACATTGCGAGCCGTTGCAGTGGCTTTATTAAAAAACGGTTTAATAATGAATTATCCGCTACGTGCTCCGAGCCTGAGCTATTCCAATCATTTGTTGAGGAAAACCACACTATTGCTGAACTGTACGAGTCACGCGAATACGGCAAAGCCATGCGCGCCATTTCTGCCTTGGCCGATAAAGCCAACCAGTATATTGACGAAAAACAACCATGGGTCATTGCTAAGCAAGACAATTGCGATGCTGAATTACACGACATTTGCAGTGTCGGCATTAATTTATTTTATGTTATTGCCAGTTACTTAAAACCCGTTGTACCAACGATGGTTGCTAAAGCTGAAACATTTATCAACGCCGGCGAGTTTGCTTGGCCAGATGGGTTATCGCCTCTAACCGCTCACACCATCAATAAATTCAAACCCTTGATGGCCCGTGTTGACGCAGATAAGCTCAGCGCTTTAATTGAAGCATCGAAAGAAAACTTACTCTCAACCCCTACTGCCGCAAAAAGCCCAGCGACTAAAAAAATTGAAAAGATAGCCAATACTATCGAGTTTGACGATTTTGCTAATATTGATTTACGCGTTGCCCTTATTGAAAAAGCCGAGCACGTTGAAGAGGCTGACAAATTACTTCGTTTAACACTAAGTTTGGGTGATGAAAGCCGGCAAGTATTAGCAGGGTTAAAATCTGCCTATACGCCTGAGCAACTTGAAGGCCGACTCACTGTTATGGTCGCTAATCTTAAACCACGTAAAATGCGCTTTGGCGTATCCGAAGGCATGGTTCTAGCCGCAGGTCCAGGTGGTGATGAATTATGGATCTTATCGCCAGACAATGGAGCAAAACCCGGAATGCGCATTAAATAAAAACCAGTATGGTGCAAAAAGTTGAGCATTTAATAAAAAGCCCCTATAATTCTTAAATTGAATATTAAATACAATTTTCATTCTATCTGGTTATATGAGGCGCTAACAATCAACCATACGATTTGAACTAATGGCTATATACTAGTCAAAACCCTTTATTTACCCTATGTCTGAATACCTACTCATTTTAGTCAGCACCATACTAGTCAACAACTTTGTGTTGGTGAAATTTCTCGGCTTGTGCCCCTTTATGGGTGTTTCAAACAAGCTGGAAACTGCTATGGGCATGGGATTTGCGACAACATTTGTACTTACCCTAGCGTCCATTTGCAGTTATTTAGCCAATCATTATTTACTGGCTCCTTTAGGCTTAGAATATTTGCGGACCATTACTTTTATTGTTGTTATTGCTGTCGTTGTGCAATTGACCGAAGCTATCGTCCATAAAACAAGCCCCTTACTGCATCAGGTTTTAGGTATTTATCTGCCGCTTATTACCACTAATTGCGCTGTCTTAGGTGTCGCCTTATTAAGCGTTCAAGAAGAGCATAATTTTATAGAATCTGGCTTATATGGCTTTGGTGCCGCTTTAGGGTTTTCTTTGGTGTTGGTATTATTTTCCACCATTCGAGAACGCATTACCGTGTCTGACGTGCCCGAGCCATTTAAAGGTAATGCTAT
The DNA here is from genome assembly GCF_019090545.1 of Cycloclasticus sp. Classification (NCBI taxonomy): domain Bacteria; kingdom Pseudomonadati; phylum Pseudomonadota; class Gammaproteobacteria; order Thiotrichales; family Piscirickettsiaceae; genus Cycloclasticus; species Cycloclasticus sp. The sequence goes on from NZ_JAHRVT010000033.1 coordinate 162,281, forward strand.
TGCTTTAATCACTGCGGGCTTAATGTCAGTTGCCTTTATGGGCTTTTCAGGCTTGATTAAATTCTAACTCATGTCTTTTTTTATACTCATTATTTTATTCGCCGCACTTGGTATCCTTCTTGGGTATGCCGCTATTCGCTTTAAGGTAGAAGGTGACCCACTGGTTGATAAAATTGATGCTGTCTTACCACAGACTCAATGCGGTCAATGTAACTTCCCTGGCTGCCGACCATACGCACAAGCTATTGCCAATGGTGATGCTGACATCAATCAATGCCCACCCGGTGGCGAAGCAGGCATTATCGCCCTTGCAGACTTATTAGGGGTTGAACCCAAACCACTCAACGAAGAAAACGGCGTTGAGAAAGCAAACTTAGTGGCGGTTATTGATGAAAATACCTGTATTGGTTGCAAACTCTGTATTCAAGCCTGCCCTGTAGACGCTATTCTAGGTGCACCCAAACATATGCATACCGTTATCGAAGCAGAATGCACGGGGTGTGAATTGTGCGTATCCCCTTGCCCTGTTGAGTGCATAACAATGGAGCCTGTGGCAACAACCTTGTCCCTTTGGGAGTGGGAAAAACCTAAATCTTCTGAAGAGAAAAACTCATGAAACTATGGTCATTTAAAGGTGGTCTACCATCGCTTGCCGACCATAAAAATGAGTCGGTCAACTTACCCATTGAAATAGCACCTGTACCAAAGCACTTAATTTACCCTTTAGGCCAGCACATTGGTAATGCTGCAAAACCGCTGGTTAACGTTGGCGACACTGTGCTACGTGGGCAAAAAATAGCCGAAGCGCAAGGCATGATCAGCGCACCGATTCATGCCAGCAGCTCTGGCACTGTAGTAAGCATTGCCGACCACCTAATCCCCCACCCTTCTGGTTTTTCTGCGCCCTCTATAACAATAGAAACTGATGGCCTCGATACCGAAGTAACACCAACACCTCAGGCTGACTTCAAACAGTTATCGGCTGAGAAACTGGTTCAACTGATTCGTGAAGCTGGGATTGTTGGCCTAGGTGGCGCCGCATTTCCTACCGCGATCAAACTTAACACGCAAAGCAAAGCTATCCAAATCGACACTTTAATTTTAAACGGTGCCGAGTGTGAACCTTATATCTCCTGCGATGACCGGCTATTAAAAGAGCGCTCCGATCGCATCGTAGAAGGCATTGAAATTCTGCTACATATGACCGGCGCAAAGCGTGCGATTCTTGCTATTGAAGACAATGTACCCGACACGTTTAAGACCGTTCAACGCACCATAGCCGAGCACCAAAACAGCATTATTAGCGCCGTTCAAATTCCAACTATCTACCCAACAGGTGGCGAAAAACAACTGATTCAAACCCTAACGGGTAAAGAAGTTCCCAGCGGCAAAATTCCTGCGGACATTGGCATTGTATCTATTAATGTTGGTACTGTTTACGCAGTTCAACAGGCGGTTATTGAAGGCAAACCGCTAACATCAAGAATTATCACCGTCACCGGAGAAGGGGTTAATAAGCCTCATAACCTTGAGGTTAGATTAGGCACGCCTATTAAAGCACTGATTGATATTTGCAATGGCTACACAAAATTTGCCGAACGCTTAATTATGGGCGGCCCAATGATGGGCTTTGCGTTGTTAAACGACGATATCCCCATTATCAAAGCAACCAACTGTATTCTAGTTGCCAGCAAACAAGAGGTAGTCACCGAAAAACAAGCCATGCCCTGTATTCGCTGCGGCTTATGCGCCAGCGTATGCCCGGTTTCACTACTCCCACAACAGCTGTATTGGTATAGCCGTTCTGAGCAGCTAGAAAAGGCTGAAAAACTAAATTTATTTGATTGTATTGAGTGCGGCTGTTGCGATGTCGCGTGCCCAAGCCATATTCCATTGGTACAACATTTTCGATATGCAAAAAGTGCCTTAAAAGTACAAAAGCATGAAAAGCATTTATCCAATGTGGCCCGTGAACGCTTTGAAGCAAGAGAAGAACGTATCGCTCGTGAGAAAGCAGAACGCGCAGAACGTTCTCGCAAAAAGAAAGCAGCGTTAAAAAATAAACCTGCTAAGGAAGAAATTGATGCTGCTGTTAGTCGCTCAAAAGCCAAGAAAAACCCAACACCAGACGAGGGCTAAACTGTGCATTTTTTAACCTCTAACGCGCCCTTTATTGAACCGCAAAATAGTATTCAGAAAATGATGCTCTGGGTTCTTATTGCATTAGTGCCGGGCATCATTACGATGATTTGGCAATTTGGCCTAGGCGTTTTAAGCAATATTATTATCTGTGTTTCCACCGCCGTTATCACTGAGGCGGTCATGTTGAACCTTCGTAACAGGCCTGTACTCCCTTTTCTGTCTGACCTAAGCGCCGTAGTAACTGCCGTACTTTTAGCACTTGCCTTACCCACCATCGCACCATGGTGGATTCCGTGCATAGGTGCTTTTATTGCTATTGTTATTGCCAAACACTTATACGGCGGGCTCGGTTATAACCCGTTCAATCCAGCAATGGTTGCCTTTGCCGTCTTAATGGTTTCTTTTCCAAAAAGCATGACCGTTTGGATGCTGCCCTATTCAATGCTACCTGCCGATAGCAGCTTTACTGATCTACTACCCATTATTCTAGATCAACAACCTAAACAAGCACTAATTGACGCAATAACCGCGGCAACACCACTCGATGAAATGAAGACGCAGCTCAGCCTGAATCAAACCATCGGTGAAATACGCTCATCATCTATATTTGGTAGTCTGTCAGGTGAAGGCTGGCAATGGGTGTCTATTGCTTACCTTGTGGGCGGCCTTCTATTAGTATTTAAAAAAATCATTAGCTGGCATATTCCTGTCGGTTTGTTAAGTGGCTTGTTCACCATCAGCTTTGCTTTCTACTTACTGGAACCTAGCGTGACACCATCACCGTTGTTTCACTTGCTTAGCGGTGGCGCCATACTCGGTGCTTTCTTTATCGCTACCGATCCGGTTACCGCAGCCGCGACCTTAAAGGGCCGCTTTATTTATGGCGTTTTAATTGGCTTACTCACTTACATTATTCGCACATGGGGTGGTTACCCCGAAGGCATTGCTTTTGCAGTTATCCTTATTAATATGGCCGTTCCACTGATCGACCATTACACGCCTCCACGCGTTTATGGGCACCACTAATATGGCTAATAATAAAACATCAATTCTAAAGTCTGGCTGGGTGCTCGGCTTGTTTTCGCTAATTGGCATTGGGCTTGTCTCGCTCACTTATTCGATAACACATGAAAAAATTGCAGATAATGAGCGCTTATTTATTTTACAAAACCTACGTGAACTAGTCCCTGAAACGCTTCATGATAACGATCTGCTAACAGATACACTTCAAGTCGTAGACCCAAGTGCCTTTGGAAATAAACACGAAGTCACTATTTATAAAGCCATCAAAAACAACAAACTGATGGCCATCATTGCTTCACCGACCGCAGCGGATGGCTACAATGGCTCTATCAAACTATTGGTGGCTATTCGAGCGAATGGCGAACTAATTGGTGTTCGCGTGGTCTCACATCACGAAACACCGGGGCTAGGCGATGCCATTGATACCAACAAGAGTGATTGGATCTACGGCTTTAATGGACGTTCATTAAACAACCCTGTAAGCCGTTTATGGCAGGTTAAGAAGGACGGAGGTCGTTTTGACCAATTTACTGGCGCTACTATTACACCTAGAGCCGTCGTTAAAGCAGTGTTAAGAACCTTACAATATTATCAAGCCAATCAAGAAACATTAACAACCATTACCCAAGCAACTGACAATGGATAGTTACAAACAAATTTTAAAAAATGGTCTTTGGGATAACAACCAAGCCTTCGTTGCTCTACTAGGGCTATGCCCCTTGCTGGCAGTGAGTAATACCGTTATTAACGGTTTAGGGCTTGGGCTGGCAACCACCCTCACCCTCGTATTATCCAATGCTATTGTGTCTATTATTCGGCGACAAGTGGGTAGCGAAATTAGGCTGCCCGTTTTTGTACTCATTATTGCCTCCATTGTCACCGCCATTGAGCTGCTCATGAACGCCTTCTTTTATGAGCTATACCTCATACTTGGCATCTTTATTCCACTGATTGTGACCAATTGTTCCATTATTGGCCGCGCAGAGGCCTTTGCATCCAAAAACCCTCTTGGTACATCCGTGGTAGATGGTTTAGCTATGGGGCTTGGCTTTACTGCCGCTTTAGTTATTCTAGGCGCCGCACGTGAAATTCTTGGCTCTGGAACTTTATTTGCAAACGCTCATTTAATGTTTGGAGACGCGGCTAAAGACATGGTCATTTATGTCATTCGCGATTACGAAGGCTTCTTGCTCGCTATTTTACCGCCAGGAGCCTTTATTGGTTTAGGCCTACTTATTGCGCTAAAAAATGTTATTGATAAGCGACTTGCAAAACCAAGTACTCAAACAGTCACTTTATCAATGGACCCTGAAAAAGCCTGATTATAATTCGTGAGTAGCGTGGCACAGTCATGGGGGTCGGTTATTTACAAGCCAAAGTCAGTGCTGCTATTTGTCTTTATTTCGTTTATAGCCCATGCCATTGTTGTGGCTCTTGCCTATCAAACCGGTATTTTTTCAAGCGATGATATTGACAGCATTGCCACTAAGAAAATAAGTATTTCTTTGGCTGTGCCAACGCCAATCACTCCGCCAACACCCATTAAACCGCCTGAACCTAAGCCAAAGAAAGTAACACCGAAAAAAATTGTCACAAAGGCAGCTACGGCAAAAAAAGTAAGCCCAAAGCCCAAGAAAGTGGTCAAAAAAAAGGCACCCGCTGCAACGCCTAAAGTAACACCCAAAAAGGTCGCTTCTCCCCTGCCATCGCCAGTTAAAAAACCAGCCCTTTTTATGTCGCCACAGCCAACCTATCAACCTAAGCCAAAATACCCAAGCGTTGCAAGGCGAAGAGGCGTTGAAGGTTCGGTTATTTTTGATCTTTCAGTGGCTAATGATGGGCGTGTTACCCGAGCAATTATTATTCAAAGCTCTGGCTCATCTGCCCTTGACCGATCTGCCTTAAAAACAATTCAAACGTGGCGATTTCCTGCTAGCAAATTCAACTCTCTTTCCACCTATAAGCAAAAAATCGAGTTTCGACTGAACAGTTACTAAGCGCTTACCAGTCTAGCCAAATCGGTTTGCATACCGTTGGAAATGCTGACATTGCACCAATATCACTCCACTGACTCGATTGATGAAAATCCGAGCCACACGAAGCCAGTAAGCCTTTTTCAACACACAGCCTAGCCAATCTGTCCGTTTCTTGCTTGCTTTGCTGGCCAGAGACAACTTCCATCCCTCTACCACCTGCTGCAATAAAATCATCCAATAACGCCGACCGCTTAGTCCATGTCATTTTATACTTCAGTGGGTGCGCTAATACTGCCACCCCGCCTGCCTTTACTATCCAGCCGATAATGTTCGGTAACTCTGCCCAGCATTGTTTTACATCGCCCGGCTTTCCATCTCCCAAGTATTTCTTGAACGCCGTGGAGATATTCTTAACCACACCGAGTTCAACAAGATGCTGTGCAAAATGGGGCCGCCCAATCTGGCTATGGTTAGCAATTTCACTGACCCGATTAAAATCGATGGGGCCAACCAGTTTAGTTAACCGTTTGGCAATAATCTGTGCTCGATCAGCCCGTGCTTTTTCCTGCTGAGCGACCCCTTCTTTAATCGATGCACTATCGAGGCTTAAGTTCAAACCGACAACATGAACACCCACCCCTCGCCATTGCGTTGACAGTTCAACACCAGGAATAATCTTCAAGCCGTCATAACTGGCTGGCGACAATTGCTCATAAGCATCTACCGTATCATGGTCAGTAATGGCTAACATCTCAACACCCTTTGCTTTCGCCCGTTCAACCAAGTCATTGGGGGTTAATGTCCCATCAGAAATAAGGGTATGCGAATGAAGATCAATTTTTTTCATGCCATGAAGTTTACACCGTGAGGCAAACTTGAATGTTAAAATTGTTATTTATTGACCACAAACTTTTTAACCATGCAGATTACTAAAGACACCGTTGTACGATTTAACTACATCTTAAAAAATGACGAACAAGAAATTATTGAGCGCTCTTCGGCTCAAGAACCCATCGCGTATTTACAAGGTCATGGCGGCATGATTCGTGGTGTTCAATTAGCACTTGAAGGCAAACAAGCAGGTGATAAGTTTAGCGTCAGTGTTGAACCAAAAGATGGTTATGGCGAACGTCTAGATAATTCAATTCAAAGCGTTCCAGTCAAACATTTAATGGGCGCTAAAAAATGGCGTCCAGGCATGATTGCCACCGTGCAAACTGAAAAAGGTCAGCACCAAGTCAACGTCGTAAAAGTGGGGAAATTTATGGCTAAGGTAGACACCAATCACCCCCTAGCAGGGCAAACGCTTCACTTTGACATTGACATTGTTGATGTTCGAGCCGCCACACAAGAAGAAATTTCACACGGGCATGCTCATGGCGCAGGCGGCCACCACCACTAAACGTGACCTCTACAGCCAACACGCCCATTTTATATTCATTTCGTCGCTGCCCCTATGCCATGCGAGCCCGCTTAGCAATAAAGCACGCTGGCATTAAAGTGGCCTTGCGTGAAGTTGTCTTGCGCAACAAGCCACCTGCCATGTTAGCGATCTCACCTAAAGGAACTGTGCCTGTGCTTCAGTTACCCACTGGTGAAGTCATTGATGAAAGCTGGGAAATTGTGCACTGGGCAACATCAATAAACGATAGCCAGTCCCTAAGGGGTTCTTCGGCGCGGGTTTTAGACGCTAACCGCCTAGTATCGCTGAATGATAATGAATTTAAACAACACCTCGATCACTATAAATATGCTGATCGATTTCCCGACTTCTCAGCGGAGCACTACCGTACACAAGCTGAGGCTTTTCTTAGCCTTTTAGATCAACGATTAGCAGCGCATTCTTTTCTACTGGACGATGAACCCTCGATTGCAGACATTGGCATTTTTCCCTTTATTCGCCAGTTTGCGCATGTAGACATTGATTGGTTCAAGCAAACCCCTTACCCGTATTTGCAGCGCTGGTTTGAACACTATCTTTCTTCTGAACTGTTTACTAGCATTATGAACAAATACCCAGCTTGGGAAGAAGGCCAAGATACTCTTTTGTTCTAACCCTTTCTTTTAGCTTCTGCCTAGCATAAGATTAAAACCCGCCACGGAGATAACCATGCGTTTCCTTACACACCAACTTCTAGTTCCATTTATAGTTCTACTAACCTTGGCAGGTTGCGCCGGTATTACCTATCATGCACAACCACCGCAAATCAGCCTTAATAATATTCAACTGGTTAACGCACAACTGCTAGAGCAAGAATACGCATTAACCTTACGCATTCAAAATACAAACGACTTCCCGTTTTTCATTAAAGGGCTTAGTTATCAATTAGAAATTAATGGATCAGAATTTGCGCATGGGGTCAGCAGCCAATCGGTCAATATATTGCCTTATCAAGAAGCCTACCTAACGGTCTCTCTGATCAGCAATACATTGGGCGTAATCAGACAACTAGAATCACTCTCTGGCACTAACAAGACTGATTTACACTTTCGTTTAACCGGTAAAGTCAGCCATGGCACCGTTAACATTCCTGCCTCTATGTACAGCTTACCCTTTGTAAAAGAAGGCACCTTAAACCTTAATACGCTCTTAAAGAAATGAACCAACCAGAGATCTTTGTACTCCAACTTACAACAGCCTTTAAAAAAAAGGAGACATCATGAAGCTGCTACTTCCAATCACCTTATCTTTACTATTAATCGCTTGTGCTGGCCCCAACCCATATGGCCCATCCAGCGAAGGCTACACCCGTAGTGAAGCTAATCAAACCTTACACGTCACAAATGGCATCATCCTTGATCTTCAGCCAGTCACCATCGATTCAGAAGGCAACGCCGTCGGTAAAATTGCCGGTGGTTTAATTGGCGGCATTGGTGGCAGCAGTGTTGGTAGCGGTCGAGGCAGTGCTGCCGCAGCCGTGGCGGGCGCAGTTGTCGGTGGTATTGTCGGCAACAAAGCCGAGGCTATGTATAACAAGGCCAATGGCGTGCAAATTACCATTCAGCTCGATAACGGCCAAGTACAATCCGTTGTACAAGAAGTTAACGAAAACGTTATGTTTAGAAAAGGCGATCACGTCAAACTGATTCGCAGCGCCTCGGGCAAAGTTCGCGTTATTCAATAAGCCTTAACGCCCACCCAACATGCCTTTAATTGCTGCCGGCAAATCTGCCGGTAGCAAAATGGTTTTTGCGTTATCTGAATTTGACATATCTTGTATTGCATCGACATATTTCTCACCCAGAATATACATCACCGGCAATTCCTTATCTTGAATCGCTTCAGCTACTTTAGTAATAGCCAACTTACTCGCTTCTGCCAATACTACTTGCGCCTCTGCATCTCGTCTTGATGCATCTAAACGACCTTCCGCTTCCAAAACGGCAGCGGCTTTTTCACCTTCTGCCCGAGTCACCGTTGCGCGACGTTGCCTTTCTGCAGCCGCTTGCTCTTCCATTGCATTTTGCATTGTGCCAGATGGGGTAATATCTTGAATTTCAACGGTTTTAAGCGTAATCCCCCAGTCTGAAATATCATCTGAAATAGCTTCTTTTAAACGTGCTTTAATTAATTCTCTAGAGGTTAATGCATCATCCAACTTCATTTCACCCACAATAGACCTAAGCGACGTTTGTACCAGGGTTCTAATGGCTAGCTCATAGTCTTCCACGCCATACACAGCACGCTCTGGCGCCACAATATTAATGTACGCAACCGCATTAGCAATAATCACTACATTATCTTGCGTAATCACCTCTTGGGAGGGAATATCCAACACAATGTCTTTCGTGGTAACACGATAGGCAACTTGGTCTATGTATGGCACCACCAAATTTAACCCCGGCCCTAATGTTTTATGAAACTTACCAAGGCGTTGCACAACAAACTTAGACCCTTGGGGCACCAATTTAACCCCCATCGCAACCGTTAAGAACACTAGCCCAAAAAATACCGCCGCTACAATAAGTCCTTCCATTGTTAACTCCTTTTTTTAAATTACGTTACTTTGTTAACCACAAGCGTATTACCCGAGGCTTCTTTAATCATCACTTTATCGCCGACTACCACAGGGTCTTCACAGATAAACTCCCATTCATCATCACCCAAAATAGGGGTCGTAAAACGTACATGCCCACGCGATGCTTCACTGGGCGCTTTAATCACCATTCCCGTTTCACCTGCAATCGCTTCTTGCGTAATACCCGCCTTAGTACGATCGATCATTTTGGGGCGCAAAAATTTAAACCAGCCCGCAGCAAAAACAACCGAAAAAATGGTCCAAATAAACAATTGCCAACCGAGCGTTAACGAGGGTACTAAGGCCAAAAAAGCAGCCACAACAACAGCACCCAAACCAAACCATAGCACTGTAAAACTGGGCACAAAAATCTCAAACCCCACCAGCAACATACCCAGCACTAACCAGTGCCAATAAACCAACTCAAGCTCCATCATCACTGTTCCTTTTATTTATTCGGCTTTACCGTGTTAGCTTAACTGATTTAATAGTACCTGTGGGTCGTTATAGTCATAGCGTAACAACCGGTTCTGTTCGCTCTGCTGTAACACGATACTTGGAAAGCTACTGGCACCCATACTTCTAGCCAATTTTATTTCCATCAATAATTGCTGCTGAGTACTTGAGTGATTCAATAAGGCCGAAAACTCGCTTTCATCAAGCCCTATCTCGCCAGCACATTCAATTAACACCTCGTCATCGGCTGGGTTTTTAGCGTGTAAATAATACGCCTGTTGAATCGCCAATAGCATCGGCTTTTCCGCTGCTCTATCCAGCATTCTTGCAGCAATTAAGGCACGGCATGATGGATACGTTGAGCGACGTGGCTTACACAGCGTCCAAAAATTGTGATTAAACTCGGTACCTGGAACATGCTGCTGAATGCGATACCAGCCATCACTAATTTTCTCTTGCAAGTCGGTAGCCATTGGCTGATCGCTGTCCGGCGCAAGCCCTCCTAATAAATAACGCACCTCAATAGAGCTGGGCAAACTAGACTGTATTACGGCCCATGTTTTATTAAATGCCCAACACCAACTACACATTGGGTCGTGTACGTAATAAAGCACCTTATCCATATAGCATCACCCAGTTGTTAATAATAGTTTGTAGCTGGCGCAAACCATCGGTCAGCGCAGCTGGCCCGGGTTGTAAAATATCCACCGATTTAATCTCAAACAGTTGATTCGTTTTTACCGCAGGAATAACATCCCAGCCCTCGCGCTCAGCCACTCGCTCTGGTCGAAATTTTTTACCACACCATGAACCAATAATAATATCCGGCGCGCGGTCAATCACGGTCTTAGGGTCGGCAATAATTCTATCTTTACCCCCCGCTTGTTTTGATAACTCGGGGAAACAATCCACACCCCCTGCTATTTCAGCCAGCTCAGACACCCATCGAATGCCAGAAATTAATGGATCGTCCCATTCTTCAAAATAAATGCTCGGTTTTTTCTTAAAACCACTAGCTTGCTCAACACACTGTTTAATATTTTGCTGGTATTGGTTCACCAGCACCGCCGCTTTTTCAGGCTCACCAATCAACGCGCCTAAGGTATGTAGCATGGTAAAAATTTCAGCCACTGAACGCTGATTAAACACATGCACCTGCAAACCAGCCCTAACAAGTTCAGCTGCAATATCCGCCTGCATATCCGAAAAACCCAGCACCAAATCCGGCTTTAAGGCCAAAATTTTATCAATTTTAGCCGAAGTAAATGCCGACACTTTAGGTTTTTCCTTACGCGCAATCGCCGGGCGTACAGTAAAGCCCGAAATACCCACAATGCGCTGTTGCTCACCAATTAAATACAAGGCTTCGGTGGTTTCTTCAGTTAGGCACACAATGCGTTGTGCGCCGGTGTTTTTTCTATTCATTCAATCCCTCTAAACGTTCTAAGGGGCTAATCACCCCATCCATGTTTTCTTGTAATACATGGGTGTAAATTTCAGTGGTTTTAACATCCTTATGGCCCAATAATTTTTGCACCACACGAATATTTGTACCGGCTTCCAACAAATGTGTCGCAAACGAATGCCGTAAGGTATGACTCGTTACTCTTTTATTGATATTGGCTTTTTGCTTTGCCTCACGAATAGATTTTTGAATACCCGACTCATTAAGGTGATGACGCCTTATTTCACCATCTCGCGGGTCGACTGATAAATTCTTAGATGGGAATACATATTGCCACTCCCAACTTGAAGCTGCCTTAGGGTATTTTTTAGCCAGCGCACCCGGTAAGTAAACATTCGCTTCACCCGCTGCAAGATCTTTCTCAAAGAATGCCCTGGCTTTTTCTAGCTGTAACTTTAAATCCGTTACAACCGTAGCCGCCAAAGGTGTTTTTCTCTCATTACCACCCTTGCTATCTCTAATCATAAGATAGCCATTAGCAAAATCAATATCTTGTACCCGTAAGCGCGACACCTCCAATACCCTTAAGCCGCCACCATACATTAAACGAGCCATCAAACCCCTCACTCCCCGCATATGTTTTAAAAGCTCAACCACCTCACCTTTACTCAAAACAACAGGAATTCGCACTGGTTTTTTGGATCGTGCCGCCGAAATATTCTCCGCCACAGGCATATCAAGAACCTTTTTATACAAAAAAACAATCGCATTCATTGCAAGATTCTGAGAAGAGGCCGAATAGTTCTTATTCAGTGCCATATCTGACAAAAATGCCTCAATGTCAGCCTTACCCAATTCGTTAGGGTGCCTTTTATTATTAAAACGGATAAAAGCTAAGATCCATTTGATATACGACTCTTCAGTACGCAAGGCATAATGATGATACCGAAGAACTTCTCGAACCTGATCCATTAAACGTTTGGATTGTGGTCGAAAAATTGACTTATTCTCTGAAGGGCTATTGAAATTGGACATAACGTAAATTACCTCCTGTTTTTTCTTGATTATCGCATTACAGGGAATTATACTCCTTATAAGTAAAGAAATTACAGGGAGTTTTTATTCCCCTTAATAACTAGTTAGGTTGTGAATAAGAGCAGGAGAAAAACAATGGCAGAATCGCATTCAGCATTTATAGGTGAAATACCGCGAAACTACGAAAAGTATCTTGGCCCTCTGATATTTAGCGAGTATGCGGAAGATCTGGCAAATCGCATCACTGTGCCAAAAGGTGGTTCGTTGCTTGAGACTGCGGCGGGCACAGGAATGGCCACCCGCCAATTGCGTGACTCAATTTCTCAGGATGTGCGCATTGTGGCAACGGACCTCAACGAGGACATGCTAAATGTTGCCAAAAAGAAGTTTGAAGGTAGTGAAAATATTGAATTTCAAATCGCAAACGCATTAGACCTGCCATTCGATGACGTTACTTTTGACGCTGTTGCATGCCAGTTTAGTGTTATGTTCTTTCCCGACAAACTACTCTCACTACAGGAAGCAGCACGTGTTCTGAAGCCAGGTGGAAAGTTTTATTTCAACATTTGGGATTCATTTGAGCACAACCAGCTCATTCAAACAGTTAATAAAACTATCACAGAATATCTGCCAGAGAACCCACCTGATTTTTATAATGTGCCCTATGGTTATTACGAAATAGATGTGATTAAGAACCTGTTATTTGAGGCAGGCTTCGCAGATATTGAAATAGCGGTTCTACCACGATTTAGCGTAACCGAAGAGGCCCGAGATGTCGCAATGGGGTATGTTATGGGAACACCAGCACGACTGCAGATAGAACAATGTGCTCCAGAATCTCTTTCTAAGATTGTTGACGCAGTTGAACACGCTGTAGGTACAGAATTTGGCTATAAATCTGTTAAAGCTAAAATGCAGGCGATGGTATTTACAGCACATTATTCAGGGTAGTGAAATGAGGGAAATATTCTCTCACAACCTAACAAACAAATGCAGTCGGACGTGGCCAAGGCCACGCCGCTGATTTGAGCGTTAAGTGTACAAGGAGTAAATTCATGAAGAACGTATTTTTCATAATCGCAATATACATGTCATCTATTGCAAACGCATTAGCCAACCA